>JBHEKV010000146.1:0-21904 GCA_041859235.1 Ignavibacteria bacterium
AAGACTCAAAGACTCAAAGATTATAAAGAGGCAAAAGCAATTTACAACATAGAAACAGAGAATCAGAGAGGAGGAACTTAAACCTCAGGTTGTCATTCCTGCGAAAGCAGGAATCTAGTGGTAGATTGAAGATTACACGAAAATTGTATAAAAACATATTTTCTATTGAAAATACACTCATTTCATACATTATAGTTGACTCGGTATGTTTATCTGGATACCTGCTTTCGCACCAAAGGTGTAAACTAGGAATGACAAGCAGTAAATTAATGAAAATTTGTTGAGTTTACACTTTATCAATAATTCTTTTAAGAGGTTTGACCCTGAAACTACATACCGGTTTTTTATGTCATATAATTGTACAATAAACCTTATATTTGGGGCGTCATAAAATATATGAAAAACTTAGAATTCCCGTTTAAATCATCGTTTTCTCTGGAAAAACTTATTGATTTTTGGAGAAATACATCAAACCAGGCCGAAGAGTGCTTAAGCACTGATTTTGCCCGCAGGCTGGTTCACGATATTGAGCAAGTTCCTGAATTGAACGGAGTTATTACTGATTATTCCGTACTTCAGAAACACGAGAAACTGATTGATTCGCTTATGACTGCGGTTTTTACTCCCGCATACTGGAATACAAATCTGACGTCTGTTTGCCAGCCATTACTCAGCACTGCAATATACTCTACCCCGAAGTTTAAAGAACTTTTTGTTGATGAAAACGGGGGATTCACACAAGATCTAAATGTTTCACAGGCTTTTTTTGATATAGGAAAGATCGTTACTGTTTACGCGAGTGTTTTGAGAAGAGTGCATAATATTGATATGACTATTATTGTTCCTTTGATTAGGACAATTACGGATAAAGATACCGGGCTCGAAAGATATTTTAAGATGAACCTTGATGACCGTTTTATTGATGTTAAAATAAGCGGCACACTCCCAGAAATTACACAGGAACAAATAACCTCACTTGCGGAAAATGTATTTGATATTGATCTGTGGAATAAGGTAATCCCGCCGCACCTGATAGAATTTTATGGCTTCCTTGTTGTCAATATGTTCGAGGTAACTGACCAGGAGGCTTTAAGCAAATTAAAGTTTGACCTGCTTGATAAAAATATACTTGTATCAGCCGGTGGATTTGAAAAAGTTGAAAACCGTATTCGCACAATGTTCCGCAATCCTTCTCTCAGGCTAGGCATCGTTTCATTTTCTGATGACAAAACCAGGATAATGAGATCAGGAACAAAAGTTGTTCAGAGTTTTGTAATGAGCGAAATGTGCGCTGAAAAATGTAAAGAATATGATGATTCAATTTATGACCTTGCGGTCAAAAAAGGCGAGCCGCAGATAATATATGACCTTTCAATGATGCCTAAATGTACAAAAGTTGAACGTGAAATTGGCAATATGGGTGTTAAGAATCTTATGGTTGCACCATTGATATTTGAAGGGAAAACTATAGGTGTCCTTGAACTTGGTTCTTCCAGGCCTGGTTCACTTAATTCAATTAACGCATTAAAGCTTATTGAAATACTGCCGTTGTTTTCGCTTGCGCTTAAGCGCAGCCTGGAGGATATGGAAAACCGCATTCAGGCTATAATTAAAGAAAAATGCACAGCAGTGCACCCTGCGGTTGAGTGGCGTTTCCGCAAAGCTGCTTTGAATCTGATAGAAAAAGAGAATACCGATGAATTTGCGCATATGGAAGAAATAATCTTCCGTGATGTATACCCGCTGTATGCGCTATCTGATATCAGGAATTCATCTTTAATAAGGAACAGGGCTATTCAGCAGGATCTTACGGAGAATTTAGAGCTTGCAAAAAATATTATTAATTCAACGGCAGCGGTTAAAATGATGCCGGAGTTTGAACACATTACTTACAAAATCGATAAGCATATCAAATCACTTGCTATAGGCCTGCATTCAGGTGATGAAGCAAGTATTGTGTCTTTTCTTAAGAAAGAAATTGAGCCGCTTTTCAGCAGCATTTCCGGATACAGCGGCAAAACTCAGGACGCGGTTAGTTTTTATAAAAGCGCAATTGATAGCGACCTTGGTGTATTATATGATAAACGCAAGGAATATGAACACAGCGTAAGATTGCTTAACGAAAATATTGCCTCAATTGTTGACGATGAAGAAGAATATGCGCAATCTATTTACCCGCATTATTTTGAAAAGTATAAGACCGATGGAGTTGAATATACTATGTATATTGGTGATGAGATCTCTGAAAAAGAAAGGTTCCACCCGGTTTACTTAAAGAATCTGAGACTATGGCAGTTTATTCTGATGTGCAAAGTGGCCGCAATGGCAGAAAAGATCAAGCCAATGCTCAAAATTCCAATTGAGCTGGCTCATCTTATTTTAGTGCAGAACGCGCCGCTTTCAATCCGTTTTCATCATGACCAGAAGAAATTTGATGTTGACGGTACATATAATGTGCATTACGAAATAATGAAAAAGCGTATTGATAAGGCGGAAATTCGAGGAAAAGAAGAAAGACTAACGCAGCCGGGCAAAATTGCTATAGTTTACACACAGCAGGCAGAAGCCGCCGAATACCTGCAGTACATTGAATATTTACAGGCAAAAGGATTTCTTAAAAAAGATGTGGAATATATGGAACTTGAGGACCTGCAGGGAGTTTATGGATTAAAGGCTTTGCGTGTATCTGTAGATCTTGCCTCAGAGGTGTTTAATAATACACTTAAAAGCGATGTAGATATAAAAAATGATGTTAAAGAGTTTATAAAAGGTTAAAAATGAAGTTCTGGAAAAAATTACTGATCGGTATCGCAGGATTGTTCGTTGCAATCCTGCTAATGAATTTTGTCGTCATGCCCTGGTATGTAAGACATGATACGCTGGTAAAAGTACCTTCTGTTGTCGGACTTTCATACGAGGAAGCCAAAAAACAGCTTGATGATGCCGGCCTTGAAGGTCTGCAGGGAGATATACGATATGATCCTTCAAAGCCCATTGGCACGGTTGTTGACCAGAATCCACCGGCTGACCAGACCGTTAAAGATGGCAGGAGGATATATCTGATCATCAGCGGCGGTGAACAGCTTTACGATGTGCCGAATCTGGTTGGAAGAACTCTTCGGGAAGCAAAGTTTATGCTTGACCAGCGCAATCTTGAAGTTCAGGAAGTTGAATACAAGCCTTCGGCTCAGTATCCTTCAGGCATTGTGCTGGCACAGATCGAGAATGCAGGCTCTAAAGTTAAGAAGGATACACGAATTGGCGTGATCGTTTCAACAGGTATGGATGCCGGTGATATCAAAGTACCTGATCTCACCGGAAAGAATCTTGAAGAAGCCAAGAAGCTTCTGGCAGTCAATAAGCTCACGCTTGGCAAAGTGAACTATCAGCCTTCAACAAATGTACCGCTCAACGCGGTAATAGACCAGTACCCTAAATCAAACACGATGGCAAAAGAAAACCAGAAGATCGACGTGTTTGTGAACAGGGAAAACAAAAAGAAGATTGTTATTGAAGGTGAAGAAGACGGCTTAAAGGAAAAGGAAGAAGAAATTCAGCCTGATAACAATGATTTTAAAGATGATTCAAAAAAAGATGATAAGAAGAACGATAAAAAAGATGATGTAAAATCTAAACCAACTGATAAGGATAAAAAGGGTGATGTAAAAACAAAACCTACTGATAAAAAATCAGGTGATAAAAAAGATGAGAAGAAAACCACTCCTCAGCCTAAGAATGATAAGGATAAAAAAGACGGTACAAAGAAAAATGACGGCGGAACGAACTTCTGATAAATTATGAAACTTATTGCTCCATCAGTACTCTCAGCGGATTTTTCGCAGATAGCCTCACAAATTGAAATGATAACCAAAGCGGGGGCAGACCTGCTGCACCTTGATGTTATGGACGGGCACTTCGTGCCGAATATAACATTCGGCCCCAAAATGGTTGCCGATATCCGTAAACTTACCAAACTTCCATTGGATGTGCATTTGATGATAAGCGAGCCTGAAAAGTATGTTAATGAATTTGCCAAAGCCGGGGCTGACTGGATAAGCGTTCATTACGAAGCAACTGATCATTTAAACCGCCTTGTAAATCAAGTTAAAGATGCCGGCTCTAAAGCTGGCGTAGTTATCAATCCCGCTACTACTGTTGATGTCTTGGAAGAGATTCTTTCTTACGCGGATTTTATTCTTCTGATGTCAGTAAACCCGGGTTTCGGGGGACAGAAATTCATAGAAAGCTCAACGGCAAAAGCGAAAAAACTTTCCGCAATGATTAAGGCCTCCGGCAGCGAAACATTCATCGAAATGGATGGCGGTATAGGCACCGGTAATATCAAAATGCTGAGTGATGCAGGTGTTAATGTCTTTGTTGCAGGAAATGCGGTGTTCGGCTCAGGTGATCCGGCGAAAACAATTGCAGAAATGAAAAAACTAATTAATTGAATTAAATTGAAATCAAATATAATTTTATGAGACCCGCCTTTACATTTTCGGAAATAAGGGAAGCGGAAAAATCCATTATAGAAAAAGAGGGAATTCCCTCTTTAATTTTAATGGAAAATGCCGGCAAAAATACATTTGATGTAATCACGTCTTTGTATCCTGATATTGCGGAAAGAACTATTGTAATAGTCTGCGGTAAGGGCAATAATGCCGGTGATGGTTTTGTGATCGCGCGGCATTTCCTGATTAATGGAATACCTGTTGAAATATATAATTTATCACAGCCGGGTGAACTTAAAGGTGATGCATTGGTAAATTTCGATTTACTTACGAAGCTTAGATCCGGCATTTGCAGAATGTATGCAATATCTGAAAATGAACCCGATATTCTTTATTCATCCCTGAAAAAGCTCAAGGGTAAAGCGCTGATAATAGATGTATTGCTTGGCAGTGGAACTAAAGGCAGCGTTACCGGAATTTATGCAAATGTTATTGAACAGATTAATACTTTAAAGCATAAAAACATAAAAATTGATGTAATTTCTGTTGATGTTCCCAGCGGAATCGGGGAAGGTAATACTACAGGAGCAGCAGTTGATGCATGCCATACCGTAACTATGGGTGCGGTTAAAACTGAGCTGCTCTACGGAGCGGGTAAAGAAAATTCAGGCAATTTATATGTAGTCCCAATTGGTATTACTAATGATTGCTTCGAAAGATTTAATACTTATAATAAATTCTTAATTGAAGAAAGTGATGTTAAGAGTTTATTTCCCAGAAGAAAAAAGACATCATATAAATATTCAAATGGTAAATCGCTGGTCATTGGTGGTTCCAAAGGACTCTCGGGCGCGGTAATAATGAGCTCACTTGCAGCATTAAAAGCAGGAAGCGGAGCGGTTCTCACAGCCTTTCCGAGATCAATTAGTGCGCATTTCAGCAGAAAGCTAAATGAAGTAATAAAAACTGAGCTTGATGAAACTCCGGATTGTTCAATAGCAGGAAATTCATACACTAAAATACTTAAGCAGCTATCTAAATCTGATGCAGTACTTATTGGACCGGGTCTATCGTTAAATTCCGAAACAGCAAATTTCCTTTTTGATGTGATAATCAATTCGCCCAAACCTCTTGTAATTGATGCCGATGCACTAACTCTTCTTGCGGGCAATATTGAAATATTGAAACAAAGAAAAAGTGAAAATGAAATTATAATTACTCCGCATATTGGTGAGTTCTCAAGGCTCACAGGCAAAACAACTGATGAAATTAACTCTAACCGGTTTGAGATCGTCAGAAATTTTGCAAAAGAGTATAACGTAAACATTGTACTGAAATCTGAAACTTCACTAAGCTGCACAAGTGATGGAAATATCTACATTAATAATACAGGCAATGAGCTATTAGGCTCAGCAGGTTCTGGCGATGTGCTCTCAGGAATAATTGTATCTTTACTTGCACAATCAGGCAGCATAAAAACAGCAATGATTTGCGGAAATTATGTTCACGGTATGCTTGCCGATATTTATTTCGATAAACACGGCAACAAGCAGTCAGCTTCCCAGCAGGATCTGATCAAGCTTATTCCAGCAACAGTAACAGAATTATTAGGTTAAGAAATATTTGCGAGGAGCGGAAGCGACGAAGCAATCTTTTGAATAAAGCATAATTGATAAGATTGCTTCGCTTAGCTCGCAAAAAATATATATAAATTTGAAAAATTTTTTTAAATATCACTTCCCGTTCATTTTATGGGCTTTGATAATATTTGTACAGTCAAGCTTTCCCGCTGTTGAGCTTCCCAAAGTTGAATGGGTAAGTTTTGATAAAATTGTTCATATGGGAGTTTTCGGCCTGCTTGCAGGATTGTGTTATTTGTCATTGATACATCTAAACAGCGCAAGTATCTTTACCAGAAATGTTTTTTTATGGTCGGCAATAATCACAATTATATACGGCGCATCAGATGAGTTTCACCAGTACTTTGTGCCAAACCGTTCTTCAGAATTGCAGGACTGGCTTGCAGATATTGCAGGCATATTGATTATGCTTTTGATAATTAAATATTTTCTTTCAAAACGGTATAAGTTGTTCCAAAGGTTAAGTTAAATGGAAATCAATCTTCAGCATGCAGTTGTAAGAGTAACATCAATTGAAGCCGCAAAGGAATTTTATCTTGATAAGCTCGGGCTTGAACTACTTGAAGATGCCGGCAGCTTCTTCGCGGCTAAAGCAGGTGGAATGCGACTTTCATTTTTTGCCGGTTACGAAAAGACCGAAGTATCAGAGGACCCCAAAACCGGGGTATCGCTGATATTCAGGGTGGATAACCTTGAAAATGCCGCAAAAGAGCTTGAATCAAAAGGAATTAAGCCATTCGGCGATGTAATTAATATCCCGAATTTCCATAAATTCCTCGAATATGAAGATCCTGACGGAAATGTGTTCTTTTTGGCTCAATATTACAAAGAACCTGTTTAATTAATCTCGAAATAAATTGATTATCTTAACAAAATTGAGTATTTTTGTAAATATGAGGACATTTAATGTTCTTTAAAGTTCTTTCTCAGGATAGTAACTGTAAAGCAAGAGTTTCGGAAATTACTACCCCGCACGGTACTTTTCAGACTCCTATTTTTATGCCCGTTGGCACACAGGCAACTGTGAAAGCTATAGAGCAAAGGGAGCTTGAAGAGATAGGAGCACGGATAATTCTCGGGAACACTTATCATTTGTATTTGAGACCCGGAACTGAGGTTTTAAGTAAAGCGGGCGGACTGCATAAATTCATGAACTGGAACAAGCCGATCTTAACAGATTCTGGCGGGTTTCAGGTTTTTAGTTTATCAGCCTTAAGGAAAATTACTGCCGATGGAGCTGAATTTAAATCACATCTCGATGGCAGTTTGCACATGTTTACCCCCGAAAAAGTTGTGAACATTCAGCGAATGATAGGTTCTGATATAATAATGGTGCTTGATGAATGCCTCGAAAATCCGGCTGAGTTTGCAAAAGTTGAAAGCTCAATTAAACTTACAACTGACTGGGCAAAAAGAAGCAGGGTGGAATTCAATAATACCGAATCGCTTTACGGCAATGAACAATTTCAGTTCGGAATAATCCAGGGCTCTACTTACTATGAGCTTCGCAAACGCTCCGCGTTAGAACTTGCTGAACTTGATTTTGATGGTTACGCAATAGGTGGACTTGCTGTTGGCGAAGAGAATAGTGTGATGTATGATATTGTGGAGCACACCACCGGATTTATGCCGGCAAATAAACCAAGATACCTGATGGGTGTAGGCACACCTGAAGATCTTTTGAACGCAATTGAGCGCGGCGTTGATATGTTTGATTGTGTTATGCCTACCCGAAACGCAAGGAATGCAACGATGTTCACTTCTAAGGGTAAACTAAGGCTGCGGAATCTTGAGCATAAGTTTAATTTTGGCAGCATAGATGAGGAAGTTGAAAGCTACACATCAAAGAATTTTTCACCCTCATATTTAAGGCATTTATTCATGTGTGATGAGATGCTTGCTGCCCAGCTGGCTACTATTCATAATCTCAGGTTTTACCTGGATCTGGCAGAAAGATCGAGAGAAGCAATAAAAAATAATTCATTTTTGGATTTCAAACGAAGTTTTCTGGATAAGTATAATTCAGGAACGGAAAAAACATAAAACCGGGTTAAAGAAGTAATCTAAGTATAAAAAATCAGAAAAAATTAAGGAAGGTATATCAAATTGACATATTTATTTATATTATTACAGGCACAGCAGGATGGCATTGCAAGCCTTGTTAGTTCATTGCTGCCGTTTATCCTGATTAT
Source organism: Ignavibacteria bacterium (assembly GCA_041859235.1). GTDB lineage: Bacteria > Bacteroidota > Ignavibacteria > Tepidaquicellales > OLB5 > OLB5. The sequence goes on from JBHEKV010000146.1 coordinate 8,284, forward strand.
CGCTGTATTTTATTTTTTGATCTTAAGGCCGCAGCAGAAACGCCAGAAAGAAAGAGCAAAGCTGCTTGAAGGAGTTAAAAAGGGTGATAAGATCATTACTTCAGGCGGTATTCATGGAACAGTTGAAGGCGTTGAAGATGATTCTGTACTTGTTAAGATCGCAGATAATGTGAAAGTTAAGATGGATAAAGGAGCTATTGGTACTATTGTTGGCTTAACAGACCAGGTTAAAAAGAAATAATTTTATCCTTTAAATTAAGGGAAGTAATTGTGGCGTTTGATATGATCGCCACATTTTATTTATGAAAACACAGAACACGAAGTTACAGGGCGGTAAAGCGGCCGGCGGAAAAATACAAAGCAGGAAAAACTCTGAATTAAAACAGAAGAATTCTGCTGATTCCTCAAATGGCGGCGATAGAAATAACGGGAAATTCAGATTCAGCACAATTGAATCGGCCATTGCTGATTTTAAGAAGGGCAAATGCGTAATTGTAATAGATGATGAGGACCGTGAGAATGAAGGAGACCTTATTTATTCCGCTGAAAAATCAACCCCGGAGCTTGTAAACTTTCTGATCAAGTATACCAGCGGTGTGATTTGCGTTCCAATGGAAGATGAACGCTTAAAGGAGCTTAAGCTGGATATGATGACAAGCCATAATACGGCACTTCACGAAACGGCATTTACTGTGAGTGTTGATTATGTGCACGGTACTTCAACCGGAATTTCCGCTTCAGACAGAAACAAAACCATACTTTCGCTTGTTAATAAAAAGACTAAGCCGGAGGACCTTGGCAGACCGGGACATGTATTCCCGCTGAAAGCTTTCCCCGGAGGAGTATTAAGAAGAGCAGGGCATACTGAAGCTGCTGTTGATCTTGCCAAACTTGCGGGTCATTATCCCGCAGGCGTACTTTGCGAGATAATTAAGAAAGATGGTGAGATGGCAAGAGTACCGCAATTGTTTGAGCTTGCCAGGAAACATAAGCTGAAGATAATCACTATTAAGGATCTTATCAATTACAGGCTTGAGCGCGAAGTACTTATAGAAAAAATAGTTGATGTAAACCTGCCTACAAGGCACGGTGCATTCAGGATACACATGTTCAGGAATCTTATCGATAACAAAGAGCATCTTGCTCTTGTTAAGGGTGAAATAGATCCTGCTAAGCCTATCCTGGTTCGGGTACATTCGGAGTGTTTTACGGGTGACCTGCTTGGTTCATTAAGGTGCGATTGCCAGGATCAGCTGATAAAATCATTGAAGATAATTGAACACGAAAAAAACGGCATTCTGCTTTACATGCGGCAGGAAGGCCGCGGGATAGGACTCGCAAACAAGCTGAAAGCATATAAGCTTCAGGATGAAGGCGCAGATACTGTGGAAGCGAATGAAGCGCTTGGATTCAAAGCGGATCTGCGTGATTACGGAATTGGCGCGCAGATTTTGAGGAATCTTGGTGTAAAAAAAATGGTGCTTCTTACCAATAATCCTAAAAAAGTTGTAGGCTTAAAAGGGTACGGACTTGAAATAGTAAAACGTATCCCGATTGAAATTCCGGCGAATTCAGTAAATGAAAGATATTTAAAAACTAAACGAGATAAACTGGGACACTTATTGTTAATCAACAAAAATCAGGAGAATTAATTTATTATGGATTCAAACAACAAAAGTTTTGTGTATTTAACCAAGGATAGGCTTCATGAACTTGAAACCGAGCTGAACAGTCTGAAAATTCAGGGAAGAAAAGATATAGCCGAAAAGATCGCGGAAGCAAGGGCACACGGCGACCTGAGTGAGAACGCAGAGTATGATGCTGCAAAACATCAGCAGGAGCAGCTTGAGATGCGTATAGCCAAGTTTGAGGAGACTCTCTCAAGGGTAAAAATTATTTCCGCTGATGAACTGCCGAATGATAAGATCTATATTCTCCATAACGTGAAACTTAAAGACCTTAAAACAAAAGAAGAGTTCACATATAAATTGGTGTCTCCCGAGGAAGCGGATCTTGAGCAGGATAAGATATCTGTAACTTCACCGATAGGTAAATCCTTATTGGGAAAAAAGAAAAATGAAGAGGTTGAGATCATTGTGCCGGCCGGTAAGCTTAAATATAAAATTGTTGATTTCACAAAGTAACAGCTAGACTTAAAAATGGATAAAGATAAAAGAACTCTTTTAAAGGTTGGTATTACAATAGTAGTGTCCATAATAATTCTCTTATGGGGAGTTGCTTTTTTAAAGGATCTTAAATTCGGTTTGGAGACCAACGAACTGGTTGTCTATTTCTCTGATGTGAACGGCCTGAAAGAAGGAGATCCCGTCAGTGTTAACGGAGTTACAAAAGGTAAAATTACCGGAATTGAACTTGCTCCGGGGGACTCAGTAAAAGTTGATTTTTCACTTTCCAAGGATGTAACTTTGCGTAAGGATTATGATGTATCGGTTGCCATGATAGAACTTATGAGCGGCAAGCAGATATATATTAAACCCGGTGTATCTAAAGAAAACGCTGATATTACCAAACCCCTGGTTGGTGCCAAAACCAATGATATTGTAGGCTTGATAGGAACAATGAACGAAGTAGGTGCTGATGTTAAGCAGATAACAAGAAAGCTTGATACTGCTATGACCAAAATGACAATTACAGTTGATAATATTAACTCAATTGTAGGTGATGACGGATTGAAATCCAACATTAAAGGAGCGGCAAGTAATTTTAATCTTGCATCCAGGAACCTGAACCTGATGCTTGCTGATACCAGGAACAGCATTAATTCACTGACATTAAAACTGAACAACATTGCAACCAATGTTGATAACACAGTTACCGATACCAAACCTGAACTTAAAGAAACTATGCAGGATGTGAGAATACTTACTTCACGTCTTGATTCACTTACAGTTAACCTCAATAACCTGGTACTTGGCGCAAATGATTCTAACTCAACAGTAGGCAAATTATTGAATGAAGATGAGATGTACGATAATATCAATAAAGCGCTGCTGAATATAAATAAACTTGTTAAGAAGATAGAAAAAGACGGCATAAGACTTAAACTGTTTTAAGGATTATTTGTAACTAAATAAAATTCACGTTATATGGTCAGAAAAAACCTGGGTTTTCTTGTTACAACAGGGCTTATAGTTTTATTCCTTTATTACGCGTCGCAGTTCAATAATCCCTTAATAGGTTCTCAAAAGAAAAAAATTGATATAAACTACTCTTCGGATGTTACGGGTACAAACGGAATGGTCGTATCTGCAAGCAGGTACGCATCCGAAGTTGGAGTGAACATACTTCAAAGCGGCGGAAACGCAGTTGATGCTGCAGTTGCTATGGGTTTCGCCCTCACCGTTACTTATCCTCAGGCGGGTAATATTGGCGGCGGGGGATTTATGGTCATTAAAACTAAAGATAAGATCACAACAATTGATTACCGCGAAAAGGCGCCAGCCGGCTCAACCCGTAATATGTTTTTAAATGAAAAGGGAGATTTCCTTCCCGATAAGAGCCAGGTTGGGCATTTATCAGCCGGTGTTCCAGGCTCTGTTGCGGGAATGCTGTATGCCCTGGAAAAATACGGCTCAATGACCCGTGAAGATGTGCTTGCACAGTCAATAAAGCTTGCTGAAGACGGCTTTGAAATGGAAGACAGGCTGGCTGAATCTCTCAATTCCAATTATGATCTCTTCAATAAATTTTCATCTTCAAGAAAAGTATTTATAAAAGCCGGCTCAAAATATTCAGCCGGTGAAAAGTTTATACAAAAGGATCTTGCAAATACCTTAAAACTTATCAGCATTCACGGAAGAGACGGGTTTTATTCAGGAATTACCGCTGATCTTATTGTAAAAGAGATGCAGCAGGGAGCCGGAATAATAACCAAAGAAGACCTTCTGAATTACCAGCCGGTTGAACGCGAACCAGTTCGCACAAATTATAAAGGCTATGATGTCTATTCCATGCCGCCGCCAAGCAGCGGAGGAATAGCACTCATTCAGCTGCTGAACATGATAGAGAATGAACCTATCCCCGATAGAAATGATGTATATTATGGAATCAAAGATCAGGCGAATTACTCCCATACCGTTATTGAAAATATGAAACGCGTTTACGCTGATAGAAGCGAGCATCTTGGCGACCCTGATTTCTGGAAAGTACCGGTAAATGAGCTTATCAGCAAAGAATATGCTAAGGAAAGAAGAAACCAGATTGACGATAATGCGACTCCGCCAAATGAAATTAAACCAGGAGTATTTGTAAAGGAATCGGACCAAACAACACATTACAGTATTATTGATAAAGACGGAAATATGGTTAGTGTTACGACCACGCTTAACAATACTTACGGTTCCGGTGTTGTTGTTGATGGTGCAGGGTTTTTGCTGAATGATGAAATGGATGATTTTGCTTCAAAGCCGGGCGAGCCCAATATGTTCGGGCTTATCGGAAATGAAGCTAACGCGATCGTTCCGGGCAAAAGGATGCTTAGCAGTATGACACCCACAATAATTCTAAAGGACGGTAATCCGTTTATGGTTATTGGCTCACCTGGCGGAGGAAGAATAATAACATCAGTCTATACAGTTATTGTAAACATAATTGATAATAAAATGTCGCTCGATTCTGCGATCGATAGACCCCGCTTCCACCATCAGTGGCAGCCTGAGTACCTGCAGTATGAATCTGGTGCAATTGATGAGGAAGTAATGGCTAAGCTCACTGAAAAAGGCCACCAAGTGAAACAAATTTCAGATTACGGCAGGGTGGAGGGAATTCTCATTGACTGGAAGAATAAAAAGTATTACGGACACAGTGACCGCCGTGGTTACGGCGCAGCGATAGGATATTAAAAATATTTTGCGAGGAGCGTAAGCGACGAAGCAATCTCATAATATGTAGAAAGAAATTACAACTAAATGAAATCAATAATAATTCTATTTGCAGTATTTGTATCTTTATTATTCATCTCGTCATGCTCCGGACTCAAAGATATCGAAAACTATAAGGGTGAAAATATCTCAATGGCTGTAGGTGATATTGCCTCAGTAAAAATGGAAGCTGATACTTACAGCGGTTATGATTGGGTTGTTGCTTCAAACAGCAACTCTGCGGTTGCAAAGTATGAGGGCAAAGATATAAAGTTTGGCGAGAAGAATACTGATCTTTCCACACAGATAATCAAATTTAAAGGATTGAAAAAAGGGAAAACTATTGTTACTTTAAATTATATAAAGCAGGGCGATATGATTGCCAAAAAAACAAGAACTGTTAATATTACAGTATATTAAAACTTAACGGTAAATTAATTGAAGCTAAAATTTTTATTTGTATTATTGTTCGTCATATCACAGTCTGTATTTTCATACAGTGATACTTCATCACACTCTGAGCCGGGGCAGTACACATTTGTCCGTCAGGATTATTTTGGCTTAAACGATGATTATGAAACTCCGTATTTTGTTTTCAAAGGGAAAAAGCCGGGACCTGTGATGATACTTGACGGCGGGATACACGGCGATGAGATCGCTTCTTACATGGCATGTGATTCAATTGTGAAATACTTGAACCTCTATTCAGGTACATTAATAGTTATCCCAAGAACCAATATTATTGCCTGCAAACAGAATACAAGGGAAGTTAACTTCGATTTTAATCATGCATTCCCCGGTGATATTACTAACGATACATATGAATACCGGCTTGCTTACGAATTTATGTGGCTTGTAGACAGCGTTAAACCTGATCTGATAATTAACCTGCATGAAGCACGTACCAAGTGGTCCCCAAAAGCTTTAACTGACCCCGAAAAGGCGTATGGACAGATTGTGATATCATGCCTGCAGCCATTTGAGGAATTGCTTGTGAGAAGTGTGGATAATATGAACAAAAAGATACCTGAAGGTGATTTTACTTTTCATACTCATTATTATTCATTAAGAACCTACAGCTCGCTTGATAATTTTGTTACAAAGTTCAATATTAAGTCATACACAGTAGAAACATACCGGGGCTTCGCCATTGAAGACAGGGTTAAACTGCAGATAATCGCTTCGCTGCAGTTCATGGAGGAAATAGGGCTGGAATTTTCAATAAATGAGAATCTCATTAAATTTAATAATTAAATCTTATATAGGCTTATAACGTGTCATTCTGAGTACTGCTTTAGCAGTACGAAGAATCCAGTTTAAAGGAAATGGAAAAATTCTATTTTACATATATTAGCAAGTAAGAAAAACGGTACTTTATATACTGGTGTGACAAATGATCTAATGAGACGAGTATATGAACATAAGAACCATTTGGTTAAAGGTTTCACCAGCAAATATGGTGTTCATAATCTTGTATATTTTGAACAAACAAATGAAATTGAATATGCGATTTTAAGAGAAAAACAGATAAAGGGCTGGCTTAGAATAAAGAAGATAAAATTAATAGAGGAAAACAATCCTGAATGGAAAGATTTGAGCCTTGATTGGGATATGGATTCTTCACCACGTTAAAACGTGGTTCAGAATGACACTTTTGTTTTTGGATTTGGGTAAATCATATATAATTAATTAAAACAGCATGAAAAAAATAATAAACGCATCAATTGTGTTTTGTTTACTGGCTTTCACAGCAGTTTCCTATTCACAGGAAAAAACTTACACCGAAAAAGACGCTGAGATTTCAGCGACGGTTGGAGAAAATTTTACTATATCGCTTGAATCAAACCAATCCACAGGTTATTCATGGTCAGTTGGAATGGTTTCAGATAACGCGCAGGTTGTTGTTGCAGGTATGGATTATGACCTGCCCGATAACGCCAAGACAGGGCAGGGCGGAGCCGAAGTTTGGCACTTAAAGGCTGTTGCTCCCGGTTCTGTTAAGCTAATGTTCTATTACGCAAGGTCATGGGAAAAAGACGCGCCGGCAAAGACATTAACCTTTAATGTAACTATTCAGTAATTTTAACAGATATCTGCTTCCCAAACTCCGGTTTGGGAAGCTATCAGTTTCCACGTGATAATCTGCTGCAAACAGAGCGGCGGGTGCATTCTTTTAAAAAGTAATTACTTTACGGAAGTTCCCTCGAACTCAATTCTTGTATCATTTACACTAAGCAGCTCATTCAGTTCATATACGTTTTTATATCCATAACCGTAAAGGTTCAGGTAAGTCGGAATATTCAGCGCAAGTGTAATTTCCTTTTCGCCGCCGCCTTTTTTAAGGTCGGTTGGTGAAGATTTCTTGGTAGGGAAATTCCTGCTGTCATCAACAAAATTATTGTTGCAGTAAATAAGTATCTTTGTTTCAAATGACGGTATAACTTTAGCAAGTTCCTCTTGTGTGAACTCAGTGAAATCAAGATGAACAGCTCCTTTTATGTGTTTGCTTTTGTACATAGCATCGCTCCTTGCATCAAGTATTATCACACCATCTTCTTTCGCCATTTCAAGATATTCATGCAGCTCAAGCAGCCTGCTGTTTCTGTGTTCTTTTACTTCAGCCATAAGCTTTTCATAGTCCTCAAAGCTTACAAATGGCGATTTTTCCTGTGAACATGCTGTAAATGCATATACAGCCAAAATTAGTATGATCAGGTTAATTTTTCTCATTTTTCTCTGAATTTAGATTGATATTATCCTTTATAGGCAGATATTGGGTATATTGTTCCCATAAATAAAAAACCCTTCAGGTTTTAAAAACCTGAAAGGTCTGTATTTTTAGAGTGAACTGACTTTGTTAGTGTATTATTTACTCTTTATGGGTCCCGTAAATCGTTTTCTCAATCCTCTTATCAGGTACAAGCCAAATTAAAGCAACCAGCACATAAATGCCTCCGGCAGCCAATTGGCTAATATCAAAATACGATAAAACTATTGCTGCTATATATAATATTAGTGATGCTTTGCCTTTTAAATCATTTCCAATGGCTTTTTTAAGCAGAGATTCGCTGCCGTGCAATTTTAAGATCATCCTTTGCAAAATAAAATAAGCAATAGCTGCCATCAGCAGATCAACCCCGTATAATGTTAGTGTAAGTGGAGCGAAATGATTTTCGGCCATCCATCCTGTTGTAAATGGCACAAGGCTAAGCCAGAAAAGCAGATGCATGTTTGCCCATAAGATACCTCCGCTTACATTTTTTACTGTATGCAGCATGTGGTGGTGATTGTTCCAGTATATACCCAGATATATAAAGCTAAGTACATAGCTTGAAAAATATGGGTATAGCGGAGCAAGATCCTTAAGCTCGGTGCCGTGCGGAACCTTAAGCTCGAGTACCATTATAGTAATAATTATCGCAAGTACTCCGTCACTGAATGCTTCTAATCTGTTTTTAGTCATATCTTTTCTGGTTTATTATATCCTTTATCACCATAAGGCTGCAGCTCTTCAAGATACAGCTTCTCAAGTGATTTTACCTCATCAGCAATATCTTTATCAGTCATTTCATCGTTTTGTTTTATCTCAGAAAGTATCTCAAAACGAAACTTATCCTCTCCCAACAACTTCCAGTCACTCAGAAGCTCACTTACGGGGTGGGCACCGAAATTAAGCTGCAGGCGGTGTCTGTTCCATATAGCATCAAGATTAACACTGGAACTCACGAAGATCTTATCATTAACTATATTCCGGATGGCAAAAACACCTGCCTTAAATTTCATCTGTTTATATTCATCCTTAAGCTGTTTCTTGGTTTTAGATTCCATTTAATTTTAAGCCCTTTTAATTTTTCTCAAAAATAACTAAAAAATTCTTTAAAATAAAAAACCTTTCAGGTTTTTAAAACCTGAAAGGTTTGGAGTTGCATACAAAATTGTATTACTGGTATGGTACTTCTATGCCACTTCAATTCCCAACACAGCATCTTTCAGCCTGCCGTTAGGCTGTTTGTAAAATGGCACGCCTAGTACCTGGTAGCTCTTCACATTAATATCGTAATTGATATTCCTTATAGTATCGTTTTTTTCCGCTTCAATTGAAAGGAAAAGGAACTCCGCGATCTTTTTAGCGTCTTCCTTTGAGAAATTGAATCCGGTAAGTTTAACGTTATATTTCTGCGGTGAAGGCACTGCGTTCTTTATAGTGTAATTCACCCCAATATTCTTGGCCGATTCTATCGGCATCCAGAATGCAGGTACGTAGAACTTCACGTCACCTTCAGTCTTGTTGGCTCCGCCAAAAAGATTTGATATCCACCCGCCGGATGAATCGCGGGAATGTATCTTCACAAACGCATCAACAAGCCAGAAGCCCTTGTAAACCAACTCGCCATCTCCCTTAACCAGGGGAGCTGCAAAGTTCACTTCGATCGGAACCAGCTCATCATTAACAATTTCCCAGCCGTTACCGCAGCTTGAGCAATACACAATGCTGTCATTCATTTCAACGGTTAAACCGCTATCACATGATTTGCATTTTACAGCTATTAATTTAAAATCTTCCATGATCTAGAAAAATGTCACCCTGTAATTGTTTCAGGGTCTTTAATTATTATTGGAATAAATTCCGAAACAAGCCCGGATTAATAATATTTTTTTGAAGCTATCTTCTTAAAAAACTAGAAGCAATACTTGCAACATCAACAACGTTAATTCCCGATGCCATACTTTTCATTGTATTTGCATTCTTGCCTCCAAAAAAGCCTTTTTTGGGCGGTGCAACAATGCCCGTGCCCTCTTCCACCTCACCGCCGTAACGGAACTTCTTATATCCCCACATCATAATTATGATACCGAATATCAGCGCGAAAGCATATACCACGAGTGCCGCTTCTGCGCTGTCGCCATCGCCCACTATCCCGAATATCCCGAAGAATGTTACAAGGTATGAACCTATAGCGGTCCCGAATATTCCAGCTACTGCCCGGTATAAATTGTTTCCTGGAGCTTTGCCGTAACATATTGAGCCGTCTTCACCATCCACAACTACCTGGTATGTTCTTCCTTTGAAAATGTATCTTACTACCCATAACGGATAGTAAACTATAGATACATTGGGTCTCACAAGATCATTATGCTGGAAAGTGATCTGATCGACTTTTACGGAATTCACAGCTTCTTCTACAAACTGCGCCTTGGCAATATCTGTCACTTCACGTTCAGATGAAATAATGTTGAAAAGCATTCCTTCTGACTGCAGCTCTTCAAAATTAACGGCGCGCATTTCATCGCCTTCAAGATTCACTTTCCTTACGCCAAGCTCCGCAACATCACAAGCCGCAAATGTCCTGTCAAACGGCTTTTGTATCTTGCGCTCAACATCCACATAATACGTAGTTGTTCTGCCATTGACGGTTTGTGTGCGGCGCTCTTTACCGAATACCCAACCGATAACATCAGCCCTAACTCGCCAGTATGGTATATAAACCAAAAACGCATCATCAAGTTTTGCCTGGTTTTTCAATCCGCGTGCTTTGGCAAGGCCCTTGCCAAGCCAGTTGAACATATTCTGTATGGCAATGTTACGCTGTATCTTTCTTGGTACGTAGTACTTAACTACGCCATCAACACCTTTGGTTAACAAAAGCGTACCGCAGTACTTACAGTTGAAGGTTTTGATGCCTTCTCTTAAGTCAAGCTCGCCTGCGCAGGCGGGACACGTTATTCCTTTTAATACTTTTTCAGCCAATTTGCAATAAAATTATAGATTCAATTATTATTTTTACTCATCTCTCCCCTCTCCTTTAAGGAGAGGGATGGGGGTGAGGTTATTGATTTAAACTTTCTTCGCTATCACATACGCCATCACTATCAGCGGTACTGATACAAGTCCGAAAGCGAATATCTTGAAGAACTCCGCAGTTAGCAAAGCTTCTTCCATACTGTCGTTGAGTACGAAACCTAAGACGTAACAGATAATACTTGTGATAACGAATGCCGCTATGCTGAGCCCGAACAATATCCTGAATGGCGCTTCACTCTTTGCAGGATAAATGTTTGAATACACCTGCCCTGAGGACGCTTCAACAAGCGCGGTGTAACTTTGACCGCCAAAATTGTAGTAGAACTGGTAGAATGGAATATGAACCAGGGCGGCCTCTTTTACAATATCCAGGCTAACACCGGAACCCTGCAGCCATGCCTGCGCTGAATCATACAGAACGTCCGGCTTTTTTATCTCATCTTCATTGTGAATATTCTTATCAAAGAATTTCAACGCACCGGCCGGTATCTGCAATTTCTTTATTTCTGATACAGAAGTGCTTGCAGCAGGCTGCAAATAGATTTTATCACCAGATGCATCCTTGGTTTTAAAATACCAGACAGGGAAGTAATAGAACTCAGTCTTTACTATCTGCGCTTTCTGGTCAAGATCTTTGACTGTATGATTGCCGGCCATCCACCTTTTCAGGTTGCCTTCTGCTTCGTTTGGTTTAAAATTCGAATTTAAGAGGTAATGGAATACTACTTTTCTTTTATCTAAAAATAATGCTGATGCGCAAAACGGACACTCAATAAAAGTTTCATCCTGTTGTACTGTAACATCAGCCCCGCATTGTGTACATTTTATTTGCATATATAAAAATAAATCTGAATTGCCACGACCTTTAGGTCGTGGATAAAAGTACCATAAAATAACCTGGCTTTCTCCGAAGGAGTGCCTTTGGCAAGCACCCAGTTGAAAGTACTAATTCAAAATGATTATTGTTCTGCTATGAGATTCTTCGCCCCGCTGAAAACGAAGTTTGAAGCGGGACTCAGAATTTATAACTTAGACTCTCACCCCCCAGCCCCTCTCCCAAAGGGAGAGGGGAGAGTTGTACCAAAATTCTTCGGTCTATTCCCCCTCTCTTCAAGACAATGTCCTTGGACATTTTCAAAGTCCCGCCATGGCGGAATCAAAATAGGGGGAGGGGTGAGGTTACATTTTATAACTTTGAAAGCAGATCTTTTTTCTTTGTATCAAATTCTTCCTGTGTCAGTGCGCCCGCATCCTTAAGCTTTGCCAGCTTTTCTATGGTTGCAAGTACATCATCCTGTGACTGCTGCACAGGCGGATTGTTCTGCTGCTGCTGATTCTGAGGCTGCTGTTGCTGCATTGAGCCCATCATCATGTTTGCCATGGTCATTCCTGCGCCAAGTCCAACACCAAGACCTGCTGTACCGCCGCCGCCCGGATTTTCCGCTGCCTTTTCCATAGCCATAGCGGTTTTGAACTTCATGTAGTTATCCAGATTTCCGATAGCGCCCATTGAGCTTCTTTCGTTGATCTTTTCCTGTACTTCATCAGGCGGAACTATACCAACTATTATTAGATCGGTAAGCTCTATACCCATTGAATTGAAGAAATCAGTAACTTCAGCCTTTATACCTGTTTCAATCTGCGGATAGTACTGACCCAGATCAAATACTGTTTTCAGGTTCTTGCCAAGAACTGTATTTAATTTTGATACTATTGAATCCCTTAAGTAATCTTCAATCTCATTTGTTGTGTATTTACCCTGTGTACCAACTATTTCGTTGATAAAGAGCTGTGGATCTTTAACCCGCATAGAGAATTTACCGGAAGCCCTTAACTGAACGAATGATAATTCAGTATCACGGAAATTAATAGGTGATTTGGTTCCCCATTTAAGATCGATGAATTTCTTCATTGATACATAATACACCTGCGCCTGGAACGGTGAATTAAATCCGAAAGGCAGTGAAAGCAGTTTTGTTAAGAACGGAATGTTAGCCGTGGTTAACGTATGGCGTCCCGCGCCGAATACATCAAGCGCCTTGCCGTCTTTATAAAACACAGCAGCTTGAGTATCCTGTACTATAAGCTGCGCGCCCATTTTAATATCTGTGGAACCGGCCTGCGGTTCGCGGTGAACCAGCTCTTTACCGGATTCATCAAAAAATTGGATTATTTCTAATGCATTACCCATGTTAGTTATTTCCTTCTATATTGATTGTTTTATTTTTGTAAAATTAATCATTTGCATATTTAAATACAATTATAGAACCTGCATTTTTGCGTTTTGTTTCAGGAAAAATTTACCCCGTTGTTTTGGGCTTTTTACTCAATTCTGCCCAGTCTATGAAGTCTCCCTCCATAAACCAGCAAGGGCTTATGACCTGACAGGTTTTAACACACAAGATTGTATTAAGCAATATATTCAAAATTGCTATTAAATTTAAACATTTGTATTTTGCGGGGTTAAAATTAATGCATAAAATATGGAACAAAAGCACTCTTTAATACGGAAGTTAGGGCTATTCACAGCTGTTACTATTGTAATTGGCTCTATGATAGGCTCCGGTATATTCAAGAAGTCCGCATCAATGTCCGGGGAGCTTGGCGCTCCGGGGATAATTCTCGCCATCTGGCTGATTGCAGGTATAATCAGTTTAATTGGCGCGCTCACCAACGCTGAAGTTGCTGGCATCCTGCCGCGGGCAGGTGGACAGTATGTGTACTTCCGTGAAATGTACGGCAACTTTACGGCTTACCTCTACGGATGGGCAATATTTGCTGTAATCCAGACGGGCTCAATTGCATCTATTGCATACGTGTTCAGCGGGTACTTTGAGTACTTCTTTCCAACTCCGCATCTCTCGCCCGAATGGGAAGCTTGGGGCTTTTCACTCAAGTGGGGTGAGCAGGTAATACTTGACCTTTATCCGCTTAAGGA
>JBHEKV010000240.1:0-2954 GCA_041859235.1 Ignavibacteria bacterium
GCCGATTTTTAGCAGCTCAAGAGTTCTTTCATAAACCGCCTGCGGCCTAACGAAATGATACATTCTTGGCACTGTTTCAATGTTATGGTTTAAAATATCAGGCCTTGCATCAATCACCAGCTGCAGCGCTTCCCAGTTACCCCGGAAGTCAGGAATAAGTACTTCTATCCTGCAATCAGGTGAGAGTTCGCGTATCTGATTTATCGTCATTGCGAAGATATCAGCGCCGCCCATTTTCTGGTCATCTCTATCAACCGATGTTATTACCGCATGTTTTAATCCAAGCTCTTTAACTGATTCAGCCACCCTGCGCGGCTCATCATAATCTAAAGCATCGGGTTTACCAAGCTTAACTGAGCAGAATCCGCATGAGCGTGTGCAAACTTCACCAAGTATCATAAATGTTGCGGTTTTGCGGTGCCAGCACTCCGCCATATTAGGACATCGCGCGTCTTCGCAGACTGTATTCAGCTTCTTTTTGCTTACCAGCTCTTTCAGGTAAGTGTAATTTTCACCTGTGGGAAGCTTAACTCTAAGCCACTCCGGCCTGCGGTTATTTTCAATTTCAGGGTTTTCAACTGAATGCTTCTTCTGGCGGGTGTTTATGTATTTTATTTGTACTAATTCAGACATATTTTATTTGATTTTTTCCCTCACCCCTAATCCCCTCTCCCAGAGGGAGAGGGGGAATATACATCGAAAATTTTCGCATCTTACTTCCTCTCCTTTCAGGAGAACTGCATAGGCAGTCAGGTGGGCCGGGGGTGAGGTTAACTTAACCCGTAAACTTTTTTATAAACTTAGATTTTTTCCCTTACCCTAATCCCCTCTCCCAAAGAGAGAGGGAGAATATATATCGAAAATTTTCGCACCTTGCTCCCCTCTCCTTTCAGGAGAACTGCATAGGCAGTCAAGCGGGCCGGGGGTGAGGTTAACTTAACCCGTAAACTTTTTTATAAACCATATTTCCAATTACCGGATACTTCTTCATTCCGCCTTTGTATGCTGAAACTGCGTTAATAATAGCAAGCGCTACACTTGCGAATATGAATCCCAGTACAACAACTGCTATTACAAGCAAAACAATTATCTGCAGCACGCCAATGTGCGAAGGTCCATCCTGACCCGGCACTATGAGTCCAACTGTCATACCAAGTACTGCAACAAAAATCACAAGAAATACCAGTACAACCGTATAAGCAATATGAAAGAACAATGCCTGCAGTGAATGGAATGACACAAATCTCGATTTATCCTTATTGATAGCCCAGAATATAAGCGGAATCCAAAGGCCGCCAAAGAACATTGAAAGATGCGCGAACATTGCGAGCATCCTTTCATCCTGCGATACATTAACCTGTTCAGCCTGCTGATCCATACACCTTCGCGTAAACCTTTCTCCCTATTATGGGATACTTACAAAGCTCACCTTTATAGGATTTTATACCCATATAAACCGAGTAACCAATGGCGCCGAAAATTATGGCAAAGAGCAGTATATAAAATCCTATCATAGCAATAATAAAAAATACCGGCATTTCTTTGCTTCCGGTTGCCCCGGCAAAAGCTCCCATTCCAACGCCGCCAATTACGGCTACAATAACAAAGCCAAAAACAAATACAAGTATAGCGGCAACATAAGCAATATGGAACCAAAGCGCCTGCAGCGCGTGGAAGGTCACAAACTTTGATTTATCCCTGTTGGTTGCCCAGAAGATTATGGGTAAAACTATACCCCCTAAAAATAAGGAAAGATGAGAAAAAAGCGCCAGCATTTTCTCATCTCCCTGTATTATACTTTGATCAGGGGGAGTTCCGAATGAATTTGTCATATATATTATATTTTAATTTATTCAAACCAAAGCCCCACAAATCTCAAGAGCGATACGTACTTCTTAAAACTGATTTTGTGTTTAGACTGTGTAATTTTCCAGGTATTCAACTACCTTCATTATGAATTTACCGCCTAAAGCGCCGTCTATCAGCCTGTGATCGAACGAGAGCGTCAAATACATCATGGGCTTAATAACAATTGCGTCGCCTTCTGATGTTTCAACTACAACGGGGCGTTTTTTTATTGCGCCTGTACCTAATATTGCAACCTGCGGCTGGTTAATTATCGGTGTTCCGATAATATTACCAAACACGCCGTAATTTGTGATAGTGAATGTTCCGTCCTGAATTTCATCAAGTGTTAATTTTTTAACCCTTGCGCGTTTAGCAAGATCGGTCATTTCTCTTGCAATGCCTGTCAGATTCTTTGAATCCGCGTTTTTTATCACGGGAACGATAAGTCCGCCGTTATCCATCGCAACAGCTATCCCTAAATTAATAAAACTCTTAACTAAGATATTTGTTCCGTCAATTGATGCGTTTACCAGCGGGAAATCCTTCAAAGCCTTTACTACAGCTTCGCAGATAAACGGCATATAGCTTAATTTAAATCCTTCGCGTTTCTGGAAATCATCGCCCAATACCTTGCGGGCTCTATCGACAGCGCTCATATCACACTCAGCAATTGCAGCAACGTGAGGCGATGTGTGAATGCTCATTACCATATGCTCAGCCATTTTTGACTGAAGTGTATCCATAGGCACTACATCAACACCGGGCATGTTATACAGATTCGTTAGATCAACTGATTTATGTATTTCGGGGGCTTTATATTCAGCCTGTTTCTTTTCAACCGTTACAGCTTTAGCTGTTGAAGGAGTAGTCGTTCCGCCCTGTGTGGCTTTTGGAGCTTCGGGCTGTTTTACCTTGCCTGATTTTCTGTCTTCAACGTATGCAAGTATATCCTGTTTCCTGACCCTGCCTCCGGCACCAGTTCCGGTAATTCCGGAAAGCTCATCCATAGAAACGCCCTCTTTTGAAGCGATGTTAAGTACAAGCGGAGAGTAAAATCCTGAGCCTGAACCTGATTTGGTTTCTGCTGCGGGAGCCTGTACTGTTTC
>JBHEKV010000247.1:0-5558 GCA_041859235.1 Ignavibacteria bacterium
GTAGCTTGTTTTTTGCATGGAGTTGACAGAGCTACTTTTGATCTGGATATTTCTATTTCCATAAGCTCAGATAATATCAACAAAGTAATATATACCGCAAAATTACTTGGACTGAAACCCAGAATCCCGGAACCAATTGA
The DNA here is from genome assembly GCA_041859235.1 of Ignavibacteria bacterium. GTDB lineage: Bacteria > Bacteroidota > Ignavibacteria > Tepidaquicellales > OLB5 > OLB5. The sequence continues at coordinate 141 of JBHEKV010000247.1, forward strand.
AAATCTGTTAGACCCGGTAAAAAGAGAATTGTGGATCAAAGATAAAGGTGCAATGGTTTACACACTGATTGTTCCTGATTCAATTATACAGCTTGATATATTTCTTACCTACCCTAAATCATTTGAAGAGCTGCAGCAAAATGCGGTTATTATGAACATAAAAGGAATTGATGTAGCGGTTTCTTCCAGGGAAGATTTGATATATGCCAAATCAAAAGTACAGCCTTCAAGAAAAAAGGACCAGGATGATATAGCTGAATTAAAAAGAATTATTGAAAATGAGTAAAGAAGTAAAAAAGACCGATCCAATGTTTGACGGTCATTTGGAAAAGAATATACTCCAAATGTCACCAACTGAGAGAATGGATTATTTATTAATGCTAATTGATCTTCGTGTTTTAGCTAACAGCGCGAAGATAGTAAATAAAGAAAAAATCAAAAAAGAAAATGAGTAAAACTATTGTTATCGGAGCATCCGGACAAATTGGCTCTGACTTGACCCTTGAGCTTAGAAAACGTTTCGGAAATGATAATGTAATTGCAAGTGATATTAAAAATGCAGCTGATGATGTAATGTCATCCGGACCTTTTGAAACACTTGATGTAATGGATGAAAGCGGCGTAGCCGCTGTGTTTAAAAAACACAATGTTTCGAAAGTGTACCTTCTGGCGGCAATGCTTTCCGGCAGCGCTGAGAAGAACCCCAAAAAGGCCTGGGATCTTAACATGAAAAGCCTGCTTAGCATACTTGATATGGCTAAGGAAGGATTAATTAAGAAAGTATTCTGGCCAAGTTCAATTGCTGTATTTGGTCCCACAACGCCAAAGAAAAATACTCCGCAGTTAACTATTATGGAGCCATCTACAGTTTACGGCATAAGCAAACTTGCCGGCGAAAGATGGTGTGAATATTATTACAACAAATACGGAGTTGATGTGCGCGGCGTGCGTTACCCGGGGCTTATCAGCTATAAGACTGAAGCCGGCGGCGGTACTACAGATTACGCTGTTGAAATTTTCTATGAGGCTATCAGGGCAGGTAAGTATGAGTGTTTTTTGTCAGAAGACACTTTGCTGCCAATGATGTTTATGCCTGATGCTATCAGGGCTACCATAGATCTTGTAGAAGCGCCAGCTGAGAAGGTTAAGATAAGATCAAGTTATAATTTGAGCGGGATCAGTTTCGACCCTAAAGAGCTTACGGCTGAAATAAAGAAACATATTCCGGAATTTGCTGTTACTTATAAGCCTGATTTCCGCCAGCAGATCGCGGAATCATGGCCGGGAAGTATTGATGACGCTGAAGCAAGGGCAGACTGGGGATGGAAACATGAATATGATATTGCAAAGATGACTGATATTATGTTAAAGGAAATCAAGAAAAAATTAAGTTAAAGTAGACATGACTTTTGTGTTTAATCTATGGGATTGCTTCGCTGCGCTCGCAAAATGAATATTTGCGAGGAACGAAGTGACGAAGCAATCTCATTCAAAGTTGGATTTTTACCCCTGTTTCTTTTCGTAACTCTTTAAAAAATCAAGTATGGCTGCGTTAAACTCGTCGGGATTTTCCATGTTTGGCAAATGACCCGCATTTGAGATCAGTTTGAGGTCTGAATTCCGGGTCTTGCTGTATATAATTTTGCTGAATTCAGGGGGAGTTAACTTATCTTCTTTGCCTGCCAGAATCAGCATCCTGATATCAAACCTGTCAAGCCCGTCTGTTGTATCTGTTCTTGCCGCTAGAGTTAAGAGCGCTCCTGTAATTGCTTCATTCTTCTGCCAGCCTATCATTTCTTTAAGGAATGCGACCAGCTCCGGCTTTTCATTGTAGTTTGCTTCGTTTATAGCCGCTTTTATAAAGTTATCTGTGAACTGCTCACGCTGCCCGTTCTTAATCATTTTCATCTGCTCGGCACGGGCATGTTTGGTCGGATTATTATCTCCCTCAGCTTTTGAATCAGCCACAATCGCACCTTTAAATTTGCTCTGGTAAAGCTCCAGTGCCCTTAAGGTTATGTAACCGCCCATCGAAAGGCCGCATACAACAGGTTTTTCAAGTTTTAAGCTGTCAACAATTGAAATAAGATCGCTTACATGTGAATCAATAGTAAAATGACCGTCTCCAAGCTCGCTGTAACCAAAGCTTCTCAGGTCATAAACTACCACTCTGTATCTATCCTTCAGTGCTTCAACCTGCTTATCCCACATTCTGCTGCACATAGGGAATGCATGCACGAATATTATCGCCTGTTTATTTTCCTCGCCTGATTCAATTACGTTTAATCCTCTTATGTTATGCTTTGTCATTTTCTGTATTATTTCCGTTTAATAGTTCACTGAAGATCTGTTTCAAATATGGAAGCTCGACTGATTCTGTTCTGTTATTTAAAATGAAATCAATATTCTTCAAAGCGTAGGGGATACTTTCCAAAAATCTTTTTTTACCTTTCACAATTCCCAAAAATCCGTATGCGCCCATTGCCTGAAGTATCCTTATCATTGCAAAATACCAGAAGTACTGTCTCATTTCTCCGGTATCAATATTGGCATAATGCTTTACTGACTCCAGATAAAACTCAAGCAGTTCTTCCCTTGTCTGCTGGGGAATTTCAGCCTTCGCATCATACAATAACGATGCAATATCATATAATAATGCGCCTTTTCTGCCTGATTGGAAATCGATAAAATACGGTACATCGTTTTTTATCATTATGTTCCTCGATTGGAAGTCGCGGTATAAAAAATATTCCCTCGGAAATTCAAGTATTTTCTCTTTTATATACTGAAGGTCTACACAAAGCTGTTCCGTATCAATTTCACCCTTGTGGAAGTTCTTAAGGAACCGCTGTTTAAAGTAATCCAGGTCATAATCAATATTCTCATTTCCAAACTCCTTATACTGGTAACAGAAAGTATAATCTATTCCTTTACCTCCGGTTACCTGGAATTTCGGGAGTTCGTCAATTACTCTTTTATATAGTTCAACTCTTGCGGAATTAAACTCATCTCCATCAAGTACTCTTTTTAGCAGAGTTTCATCACCCAGGTCATCAAGAATATAACTGTCTTCTGATGCCGAAACTATGTGAATTTCAGGTACATTTAAGCCTGATTCTCTGAAATGCCTGCCGAAACTAATGAAAGCCCGGTTCTCTTCAAGATGACGGTTCACAATACCAATTGATGTTGTACCATCATCAGCAAATAATCTTATTATCAGTCTTTCTGAACCGTGTGAAAGCAGCGGTTCATATTTCGCGATCTGTTTTGAGCACCACTTTACATGCAGATGCAATAGATTTGTGTAATGCGCTTTTAATTCAATTGGAGAAAGCTCCATACCTAAAATACTCTCTCCATATTTAAATTAACTGAACCATTATTTTTCGTATGTACCCTTGGCAACTTTCTTCAGTATCCAGCCGTCTTTATCTATTAATACTTCCTTCGGGGTTGAGTCAACTGTAAGTAAAATTGACTGCTCCTTCTGATCATTAAATACTGTGAATTCTTTATCGCCTGCTTCTGTTACAACAGTAATTTTAACAGGCATTTTATAGACTTCGGTCTCTTCTTCTTTCTGAACCTGTTTCAGGTTCAGTCTTACAGTATAAGCACCAGAGCCTTTTTGACCCTGGAAATCTTCAAACTTCCATGAATATTCATACTTGGGTCTGCCGGTACCTTTGTAAACCCACTGATTGAAGAAGTAATCCAGACTTGAACCGTGATATTCTTCCATTACCGCAACCAGGTCAGAAGTTTCAGCATTGCTGTATTTAAACTTTTCGTAATATGCTTTAACCGCAGCAAAGAATTTTTCATCACCCATAACTCCGCGCAGCATGTGTATGACCCACGCGCCTTTCTGATATATCGTCGCGTAAATTGCCGGATTATCTATGAAACCCTTTGGGTCATATACTGTTCCGCTGAAATAGCCGTAATCAAAACCCTTCATGTGAGCGAAGTATGCCGGCATGCCCCCGGTATGCTCCATCCATAAAGCTTCACAGTAGGAAGCGAAACCTTCGTTCAGCCAGATATTCTTCCAGTCCTTAAGTGTTACCGCGTCACCAAACCAATGGTGGGCAAGCTCATGAGCGTTCACAAAATCATACCTGTTATCACCTGTTATCAACAGGTAGCCGTATGAAGTAATTGTTTGATGTTCCATTGCTCCTGAGGTCCAGCCGAACTGGCAATTGCCGTATTTTTCATCAATGAATGGATACTCACCAAATTTTTCAGCGAAACATTTTATCATCTCAGGTGTAGGTTTCCAGTCCACCCTTGCCTTGGCTGAATCTTTTGGGAATGCATAATATACTACAGGCATTGTTTTATTCCCGTCAAGTGATGTGTATGTATCTTCCCAGTAGGCCATTTTGCCAACTACAATACTCACTAAATATGTGGCAATAGGGTAGGAGCTGTGCCAGTTAAATGTAGTTGTGCCGTCTGAATTCTGAACGGTATCTTTAAGCAATCCGTTTGAAATTCCTTTCATACCGGTAGGTACATTCAGATGCATTTTCATTGTAGCTTTATCATCAGGGAAATCTTTTGATGGCCACCATACAGGTCCCCATGTTGGTTCACTCAAAGTGTAAACATACATGTTGCCGTATAACTCCTTAAATGAAAATGAATCGAATCCTTTTTTAACGGGTTTGCCGGAGTATTCAATTTTTAAAACAATGTTATCGCCCTTCATGGGTATATCACCATCTTTTAATGTGACAATCAGGTAATTTGAATTCTGCGTGTAAGATACATCATACCATTCAGGCATATCCTTTGGCTCGCGGTAATTTATGCCTGTACGCATCATGTTCTGAAAACCAACTTTATCAACTTTCAGATTATCATATATATTCACATAAATAGTGCGGAGCGTATCTGTTTCCGCGCGCATCCTCATATAATTTACACCGCTTATTGATTTATTCGGTATATCGAAAGAAAGAGTGAGGTCATAATCTATTGCATCATATTGTGCAAGCATTTTCAGGGTCTGTTCGGAGTCATCCCTTACATCGCCCGCTGATCCTTTATAAAAGCCATATAGCTTCTCAACTACATACATGCCTTTTTCTTTTGAAAGCTCAACAAGCTCTTTACCGTTAGCCGTGCCGCGGGTTGTTAAAACCGATGCTCCCAGGAATAAGAGAGCTGAAATAAACAGGTTAAAAATAATGCCGGCACTGAACAATATTGCGCCTTTTCTGTATTTTTGAGGATTATTCATAGTTTTTTGGATAAGTTACAATGATAAGCTAAATTTAATTAAAGATAAATTTATTAATTATTGGACTTTATTGTCTTTTATTTAAGGAATTTCCGGCTCAGATTGTTCCAATAAAACTGTAAATAAAACAAAAGCCGGCTCAAACCGGCTTATTGTTAATTGCT
>JBHEKV010000192.1:0-11338 GCA_041859235.1 Ignavibacteria bacterium
ATCTTTACGGCAGATACCTTGAACTCTTTGTCAAATCTCTTCCTTTTTTGCTTCTCTTGTGGTTGAAGTTCCATTGTTGATATTCCTTCCTTTACGAATATAACAACTTTTCTTCGTGTCTACAAAATCAGGGGAGGTTCATATGTGATGTGTAATTGTTAATAAGTATTTCCCAACCACCTTGCGTAAATACACTACTGTTTAAAATGATTAATAGTAATAAGATTTTTTTCATGACCGTAAAGTTTATTTTATTAATAACATCTTTGATGAATATGTCTCTTTGAAGCCAGAGGTTATTTTAACAAAATATACACCACTTGAGTAATTCTTTGCATCCCATTGTGTTCTATATCGTCCCGTATTCAAATATTCGTTCACAAGTACATCAACCAATTTTCCATTTATATCAAAAATCTGAAGCACAGTAAATGCTCCTTTTGACAATTGAAATTCTATATTAGTACTTGTATTGAAAGGGTTTGGATAATTATTAAAGAGATAAAAACTCTTTGGTACATTACTTGAAATTTGTTCTATACCTATATATTCAGTGGTGTTTAACATACTATCAGTTCTAAGGGCATAAATAACAGTTACGTTGGGCTGTAATTTGGCTGTTCCTGCAAACAGTAAATCTCCGTTTGCTATAGGCACTATTGCCCTAAGCGAACCCCATACAAATGATGAATTTGTAAAAACTTTTTGATTAATTATATTACCGTTCAAATCAGTAATTAAACCATAACTATTCGCCAATCCAAAAGATGAATCTTTTGCATAAGAAAAAATTAGTTTGTTGTTTACTATATCAAAACTGTTAAAATAATTATCTCTTCCATTAACCGGGTATCTGCATGTAAAAATGCTATCACCGTACATATCAATTTTCATAAAAGCAATTTGTCCTTTACTTGAATCTACTGTACCACTTCCAATAAAATAATCGTTATTCATCTTGATAATTTTTCTGCCGGATGAACTTCGATTGTTAAAATAATAACTTTTTTGCCATAAAGAATCACCCTGATTGTTTACACAAAATATAATCATTTCATTTGGTGAGCTTATATTTTCTATCTCAAATCCTGTAAATATAAAACCATTATCGTGTTCAGCCACAGAATAAAATTCCTTTGAAAAAGAAGAATGAAACGTTTTTTCCCATAAAAGATTACCTGTTGAATCTATCTTAAATATAAAAGCCGGTGAAGGTAACCCACTAACATTCCCGCATATTATGAATCCATTATCTCCAGTCTTCATAATATCATCACTGTATCTGTAAAATAATAAATATCTCTTATACCATACTAAATTTCCAATTGCATCAAACTTACAGGTCCATGCGGTGTCATTTCTTCCTGCGATAACTACCCCACCATCAATTGTCTCAGAAACAACAGTAGAATTGTCATTTTCATTAGGTGCATTGGGTACAGTTCTTGTCCAGAGTGTATCTCCTAAACCGTTTATTTTCATAATAAAAATTGAATATCCATGATTTGCAATTAAAGTAGCCCCAGTGATTACAAAATTACCATCAGTTGTTTGACAAGCATCATTACCAACTAATTGGTTATTTCTTTCATATGTTCTTTGCCACATAAAACTCTGACTGTTTAAACTTTGGCAAAATAAAAAACTTATAATTAAAAAAAGCAAAACTTTTAATTTTTGGCTGGATTTTAGGTTGTATTGAGGATTTTTATTCATATTTGTTTATTTTAAATTTTTTCCGCCTTAGTAACAAGGTTTCTAAAATGATACCATCATTTTATCAATAGGATATAGCGCAAGTTTATTTAAAATAATACACTTTTTGGCTTTTTGCAAGATTAAAGCAAAATGTTACTATCATACAAACATACAAAATTATTAAAATGAGTTTATTTGCGGAAAATCGGCATCAAGGCTCGGGTATCTATAGTTAGCTATGGTATTTATAGATTGCATTACAAATATAATATACCAATTAAGGCAGAACAATGATTTGGGTCATAAAAACCCGCCATAATCTCTGTAGCCTCCGGTTCTTTTAAAGCAACTACACAAAATCTTTACTTGCATTTTTATTATGCATATATTATATTGCCAATATATGCATATTGCATATAACGAATTAATCCCTTTTATCATGAAATATCCAAATATCTTTAGCTCTTTCCGTAATTTTCGCCGGAATTGTATTCCGGTCGTAGGGAAGATCAGGGAGTCTGTGTATTGCGCCGGACTGATGCAGTCCCGTAATCCGGCTCACGGGCATTTTTGCCGCAAAAGCGGCGGGAATTACGCAAATTCCAGGGCTAAATATTCTGTACAGCGATCCAGCTCTTAATTTTCGCGAATTTCGGGACGCTCTGGCGGGCGGGACTCCCGGGCAGGCCTTATTTTCCTTGAAACACCATCTATTTATTAGTAATTTACCCTGTTATTTTACAAAAATGCTGAAATTTTAACTCTGCTTTGGTGATTATATACTTTAGGCAGCTAAATCACAGGAAGATCCGTATTTATAATTGAACAGGCACTTTGAACATAACTCTTTAAACCCCGGGGGAACTGTATTTTTAGGATTTTTCCTGAGGAAATTTACGGTATTTTTGTATCTTGCTGTAATTATTGCGGCTGTTTTTTGCCCGCAAGGGGTACAGGCGCAAAGTAATATAAAGAGCAACCTTGAGGTGTTTGAGCAGGAAATATCCGGCGAGCTGGAAAAATTCTTTTTCCTGCCCGGTGTTAACCGGGATGTGAGGTTTGTGTTTTGGGTTAGCTCACCCAAAAAGAGCAAGGAAGATAAAAAGTTCATTGAAAGCGTTGTAAAAAAGACTGCCGAAAGGAATAAGCTGAAATACTCCATAGCAAAAGATGAAGTTATGGATTCACCCGATACTGTTTACAACAAATGCGCTGTTACGGTGAATAAGCTTTATACCGACTACACCAAGCTTATCAAAAACGGATTCCTTGGAGAAAAAAGCATGCAGCGCGAAATTACTTCTTCACTTGGTATAAATATTTCGCTGAATAACGGTGAAGTGCTTGTTGAAGATGAAATAAAGACAAAGTATGATGATGAAATTCCGTATGATGATTATACTCAGTTTGAAAGCTCAGAATATAAATTTACACAGTCCACGCAGCCTGATATAAGCCTGCTTGAATCAATAATTTTTCCCGCGGCTGTAGTAACGCTCTCAGCGGTAGCGGCAATACTGTTTTTTTCTATAAGATCGAAATAAGACAAAGAGTATTAAGAAAGTAAAATATAACAATTGAAAAAACTCAAATTATCAGCACTCGTTTTAATATCCCTCTTTACGGTTCAGTTCCTCACCGGCTGCGGTTCATCCAAAACCGATATTACGACCGATGACCCTGAAACAGCGTTCAATATCGCCAAGAAAAAATACGATAAACGTGATTACGTCGATGCAATAGATGACTTCTCATTCATAAAAATACGTTTCCCCGGCACAGATGTATCGGATAAAGTGCAGTACTACCTGGCTTCAAGCTACTTCTACCAGAAAGAATATATCCTGGCTGCGTACGAATTTGAGAGCTTCCTCAAAAATTTTCCGCTGAGTCCGCTGACGCCCGATGGCAAATATATGCTTGGCAATACTTATTATGAGCTTTCTCCAAAATCATCGCTTGACCAGCAATTCACCCTTGAAGCAATGAACCAGTTCCTTTCATACATAGAAACTTACCCGCAGGATAAAAATGTACCCGATGCCGAGCGGAAGATAAAGGAAATGCGCAATAAGCTTGCTTACAAAGATTACTTTACAGCTGAGCTTTACATGAAGACCGATAACTACAAGGCGGCTTCGCTGTATTACCAGGCAGTGTACGATGAATATATTGATTCCGACTGGGCCGATGACGCAATGGTTGGCCAGGCTGAAGCCTACATAAACGGCAAAAGGTATGAAGACGCAAAAAAAGTTCTGGATAAATTCAATAAACTTTTCCCGAACAGTAATCTTAAAACAAAAGCCTCCAGGCTTGAAAGCAGAATAAAGGAACTTCAGGCGGGAAAATAATAGAAGAAGAAATTAAACAGAGTATTTCAATGAGCGAACTTGCACCAAAAACTATGAAGGAATCACAGGTTACTATGATAGAGCTTGTGCTGCCTAATGATACAAATATATTAAAGAACCTGCTGGGCGGAAGGCTTATGCACTGGATGGATATTGCCGCGGCCATGGCCGCATCAAGGCACTGCCATAACGTAGCTGTCACCGCCGTAGTTGATGACCTTTCTTTCCATGAGCCAATAAGACTTGGCAATATTGTTTCGCTTTGCGCAAATGTTAACCGCGCTTTTAATACTTCGATGGAAGTGGGTGTTAAGGTTGAAGTTGAGGATTTTAAGACCGGCGAGAAGAAACACTCCAACAGCGCATACTTTACGTTTGTGAGTGTTGATACCGATACTTATAAAAAAATGCCTGTTCCTCCTATTATTCCCGAAACACCGGAAGAAAAAAAGTGGTTCAACGATGCATTGATTCGCAGGGAGCAAAGGCTCAACCAAAAACACGGCATTATTCATAATTAATTAATTATTTTGATGCCGGAAAATATACCAGCTAATAATACTTCAGGAAGCAGCATAATGCTTAAAGCAGTTAACCTTACGAGAAAATTTGACAGGAAAATTATTTTTGAAAATGTGAACTTTGAGCTCACTCCTGGCAGTGCAACTGCCATCACGGGAAGGAATGGCTCGGGGAAATCGACTTTAATTAAAATAATCGCCAACCTGCTGATACAGTCATCAGGAGAGCTTAATTTATTTGATGGCGGCGAAAAAGTTAAGAAGGAAAATGTATTCAGGTACATCGGATTTGTATCGCCATACCTGAATCTTTACGATGAATTCACAGGGTACGAAAACCTGAAAATTATTTCCGATATCCGCGGCTCAGGCCACAGCAACATTGATAATGTTTTAAAACGCGTCGGACTCTACAACAGGCGCAATGATCTGCTGAAAATTTATTCCTCGGGAATGAAGCAAAGGCTGAAAATAGCCTTTGCCATTTTACATGAGCCGCAAATAATGCTGCTTGATGAACCCACAAGCAATCTGGATCTCGAAGGAATTTCCGTGGTGGATGATATAGCCAATGAATACAAGCGTGACCGCATACTTATAATAGCAACAAATGATGCGCATGAGCGCTCATTGTGCGGCAATGAAATAAACCTGAATGAGATAAAACAAAGTTAGAATAGAACACGGATGACACGGATAACACAGATTCAAACGGATAAAACATAATTAAAGAAAAGGAATTTCGAAAAAACTAAAAATAATTAAAGAGATCGAATCGAATGATTTATACAAACTTACTGCATAAAGAAATAACTGACAAGATCATTAATTGCTTTTATACGGTATACAATGAACTAGGGTATGGTTTTCTTGAGAAAGTTTATGAAAATGCTATGAATATTGAGCTTATTGAGCAAGGCATTTCAAATGAAAAGCAAAAACCAATAAATGTATTTTACAAAGGACATTGTGTTGGTGAATACTTTGCAGATATAATAGCTGATAAGAAAATTATTGTAGAATTAAAGGCAAATGAAGCCATTTCTGCGGCAAACGAATTACAGCTTCTTAATTATCTAAAAGCAACAGATGCTGAAGTTGGTTTGCTTCTGAATTTTGGTAAAAAGCCGGAATTCAAAAGAAAACTTTTCACAAATGATAAGAAAAGGTTATCAGTGTAAATCCGTTTTATCCGTCAAATCCGTGTTCAAAAAAACTTCATTTTAAAAAGAAAGATAATGTTTAAACAGGCACTGGCAATATGTAAAAAAGATTTTAACAGCGAGATCCGCACTCGCTACGCCGTGAATGCCCTGCTTATGTTCATTATAGTGGTAATATCGGTTATTAAATTCTCTCTGGGTGAAGATAAGCTCTCCGCAGAAATGAACGCAGGGCTGTTATGGATAATTATTTTCTTTGCTACATCAAACGGACTCTCACGTGTGTTTGTATCTGAAGAAGAGCGCGGTACATCACTTGTACTTAAACTAAGCTCAGCAGCCGGTTCCGTTTTTTTAGGCAAACTAATATTTAATACACTCTTAACGTTCATTATTAACTTCCTGATAATTTTCCTCTATATAATAATCACAGGTTTGGATATTAAGAACCTTGCGCTGTTTTCGCTTACTATCGGACTCGGTAACCTGGGGCTCTCGGCAGTAATGACAATAATAGCCGCATTGATATCCAAAGCCAGTTCAAAGGGTACTCTGTACCCGGTGCTCTCATTCCCCCTGCTGCTGCCGCTTTTGCTTGCGGCAATAAGCGCAACTACACTCACGATCGAAGGTGCGCCTATGGGCGCAATTGCCGGAGAGCTGCAGATGATCGCGTCATATACCGTCGTGGTTGTGACCGCATCGTTTCTGCTGTTCGAGCTTGTTTGGCACGACTAATAAAACAGCAATTAGGCTTGAAAATAGCCGTATATTTTTACCCTGACTAAAACTTAATAATTATCAATATAAAGGAAGAGCTACAAGAATAATAATCACTGGTCATATCAAACAGTGTAAAAATTTTTACACCTCTGCACGGTCAATAATAACTTGACATATCGGTAAAAAAATTTTAGATTGAAGTAACAAAACAAGAGGAATTGCCGTTGGCGTATTTTGACGATATCGAATTCGAAGAAGGTTCAAAAAAGAAAAATCTGGATAAAGAACAGCTCATTGAAGCCCTGCTGAACAGGCGTGAGCGTATCATGCCCGATCTTGATATCGATTCCATTGACGATATTGTTAATTACCTCCTGGAAAAGAATCTGCATACAAAAGCTATAACCTGCCTTAATACACTGCTTGATTATTTTCCGTATTCCAATGAGATCTGGCAGCGCAAAGCGATAATTTATGATCATAAGGGCGAATACAGCAAAGCGCTTGAGTGTTTCAATCAGGCGATCAACCTGAATCCGAACGATGAAGAAGCGCTGATAAATAAAGGCATCACTCTGGATAATTCCGGTTCCTTCACTGAGTCTATTGAGTGTTTTGATACTGTGCTTAATTTTGCGCCTAATAATATTGACGCCCTGTTTAACAAGGGACTCATCCTCGAAAAAATTGATAAGTTTGAGGAAGCTATTTCATGTTTCCAGAAAATTATCGCTCTTGACCCTGACCATAAGGATTCATATTACGAAATGGGTTACTGTTTTGATTATATAGACAGGCTGCAGGATTCACTTTCAGCCTACGAAAAACATATAGGAATAGTACCATTCAATTATAACGCATGGTATAACAAGGGTGTTGTGTTAAGCCGTATGGGCAGGTATTATTATGCCATCGAGGCATATGAAATGGCGCTCTCGGTCAATCCAAAGTTCGCCTCGGCGTGGTACAATAAAGGCAATGCATATGCAAGCCTTGGTGTGTTAACACGCGCGATAGAAGATTACAAAACCGCGCTTAGCATAAACAGAAAAGATGTATATGCGTTATACAACCTCGCAAGCGCATATGAGCAAATGTCAGACTACAAAGGAGCGATCGAATATTTTTCAAAGGCAGTGCTTATTGAACCCGGCCATTATGAATCATACTTCGGCAGGGGTAACTGCTATTACCAGATAGAAGATTTTAATAAAGCATTGAGGGATTACGATAAAGCCGTTGAACTCTTTAAGGAAAACCCCGAGTTATGGTACGCCAAAGCTGATGCAGAGTATAACCTGGGCAGGATGCATGAATCGATAGTAAGTTACAAAACCGTGCTTAAGCTGAGCCCTGATAATCACCAGGCATCGCTTGATCTTGCCAATACTTATATTGATACCGAGCAGTTCGCGCTGGCTGATGAAATACTGACAACATTAACCGGCTTAAAAACAGCATGGGCAGAGCCGTACTACGCCAAAGCGAAGCTGTACTTCCTGATTGCTGAAGTTGAGCTGGGATTAAAGTATATCGAAATGGCGTTTATGATAAATCCGGATGAACGCTTTGAGTTCGATTTTGAAAGGGATTGGGAAAAGGTTCTGCAGTTTTTGATTTCACGGGATAACTAGAGATTCAGGAACAAGGGGCTGCAGTTTGCGAAAGTCTTAAGAACAAGGGGTTGTAACCCCTTGTTCTTCAAATGAATGCTACTCCTTTATAACAACATCAAGAACTTTTTTATCTTTTATCTGAAGCAGGCGTTTACTCTTAAGCCTGCGGACAATATCATAGTTATGCGTAGCAATGAACACTGCGGTACCTTTATAATTTATGTTTAGCAGTAATTTTATTATCTCAAAAGATACAAACGGATCAAGGTTACCGGTAGGCTCATCGGCTATCAGAATATAAGGCTCATTTACCATAGCGCGGGCTATTGATACCCTTTGCTGCTCGCCGCCGGAAAGTTCGTTGGGCATCTTTTTGTAAGAGTCGAACACGCCTACTTCATTGAGTACATTGTAAACTTTTTTCTTGATCATATCCGGTTTCATGCCTGATAGGTACAAAGGCAGCGCGACATTTTCAAACACATCCCTGTCATTGAGCAGTTTGTAGTCCTGGAAAACAAAACCGATTTTTCTTCGCAGTACCGGGATCTCAGGTTTTTTGATGTGTTTTGAATTGAAACCGTAAACAACAAGCTCACCCGCCTGCGGAAAAAGCTCCATGTTTATCATCCTCAGCAGCGTGGTTTTGCCTGTACCGCTCTCGCCGATAAGGAAAACAAACTCACCCTTATCTATCTGGAACGAAACATCGGTAAACAATTCCTTTGAAGGATAAGCGTATGAAATATTATTAAAATTTATCAATTATTTTTTTCCTGTTTTCTGTTTTAACCTGTTTCGTGAAAGTTTATCAGCCCATTTGACCGCTTCAACAAGGCTAACTTCACTCGCAATCCCTTTGCCGGCAATATCAAATGCCGTTCCATGATCAGGTGAAGTGCGAACAAACGGCAGACCCGCGGTAAAATTGGTGCCTTTGTGTCCCGCAAGCATTTTAAAGGGGATAAATCCCTGGTCATGATACATTGCCAAAGTCATTTCAAAGTTACGGTATTTTTTTGAAGCAAAAAATGCATCAGGAGAATACGGTCCCGTAAGTTTCAATCCTTTATACAAACTGTTTGCTCTGTTAATTGCGGGAGTTATAATTTTCTGTTCTTCGTCCCCTATCAGGCCGCTATCACCGGCATGGGGATTCAGCCCCAGCACTGCCATTTCACTTTTTTTCAGTGCAAGGTCTTTTTTTAATACATCATAACAAATTTTAAGCTTGCTCATCAACCGCTTTTTTGTGATCAGCCCCGGGGCATCTCTTAATGGCGGATGAGTTGTAACGAATGCCATGTTAAGCACATCGCTCAGCATTACCATGCATGAATCTTTTGCACGGCTAAGCGTTGTAAGCATTTCGGTATGTCCGTCAAACTTAAAACCCCCCAGGTTAAGTGATTTTTTATTTATGGGAGCCGTTACTATTGCGTCATACTCATTGTTTAAGCATAACTCAATTGCGGTTTTTATTGCGAGTCCCGATGTAAAACCCGCTTCGGCGGAAATTGTGCCGGGTTTGATTTTGAGTTTACCGATCTCAAGAGGAATAATATTGAAATCATCCGCAGCTATTTTGTATTTAAGAAGCTTTGTATAAAACGCCAGCACATCTATAGGTGAAATTACCGTAAGGTCATATTTGCGGGTGATGGATTTATTCCGAAGGGTCTTTAAAATTGTTTCGGGACCTATTCCGTTAAAATCACCAATTGATATTAATATTCGGGGTTTCATATATATCAGGCAGTACCTGCCGCGTAATTTTTGTTGTAATAAGCCATTGCTTCTGCAATCCTTCTTTTGATTGATGGATGCGAATATGTCCAGAACTCAACAAGCCGGTTAGGCTCATCGTTGGCAAGATTCTGCTCTGCCAGCTTTTTCATTGTGCTCTCAAGCGCCAGCGGGTCCCTTGTTGTATCAATAGCGTACCTGTCGGCTTCAAATTCAAATTTACGTGATATACCGGCTGTTATGGGACTCGTGAAAAAACTATATATCGCGGCAATTACCGCTAGCAATGGCAATGCGCCTATTTCCCATGGATGCGAAAATCCAAATAAAGGGAGAAGCTTAATGTAAATTTGTGACATTATAAATAACCCAATGAACGTACCGAACAATGAAATAAAAATATTCTTTACAATGTGTCCCCGTTTGTAGTGACCCAGCTCATGCGCAAATACTGTTTCAATTTCTTTTTCGGTGAAAGTTTCAAGCAGTGTATCGCCTAGAATAATCCTTTTGGTCTTTCCAAGTCCTGTAAAAGCCGCATTAGCTTTTTTGGTGGTTTTGCTCATATCAAACTTGTAGATACCGCTCACTTTGAATCCCGCCTTATCGCATAAAGCCATAAGTTTTGATTTCAGTTCTTCGTTATCAATTGGGGTGAACTTGTAGAAGAGTGGAAAAATAAACACGGGCGCAATCTGCGCGAGAAGTATTGAATATACCCACACTATACAGGCAAGGTACAGCCACCATAATTCATAATTTGAAAGAAGCCAGTAGAACAAAAACGCTATCGGTGCGGCTATTATACTTCCAACAATTGCGGCTTTGGCTTTTTCAATCAACCATTTACCGAAAGTTAAGTTAGATAGCCCGAATTTATGTTCAAGTCTGTAGCCGAAGGCATAATCAACGGGGAAAGATATAATTGAGCTGACGAGTCCGATAATTAAACCATAGATCACCAGCGCAAGGTACGGATTTGAAGTATAGCCGTAGGCAAAAAGCTCAAGTCTTTTGCTGTAGCCAAACCAAAGGAAT
This sequence comes from Ignavibacteria bacterium, assembly GCA_041859235.1. GTDB lineage: Bacteria > Bacteroidota > Ignavibacteria > Tepidaquicellales > OLB5 > OLB5. Next base: position 10,860 of record JBHEKV010000192.1, read on the forward strand.
AGTATTAATAGTATAAAGGAAAAGACAGATTCAGTGATATTTACTACCAGCTTGATCTTTTCATATTTTTTAGCCTGTTCTTTCCTGATTTGATCCATAAGTGCAAAATTATGGTTAAAAAACGGGAGTTTAAACATACAAAATATAGGTCACATTGTCTTTAAAGTAATGTCAGGTTTGTAACCTGACATGAAAAGCGAAGCTTTTCCGAATAAGTCAAATACACAAATTTCACGAAATATCTCAACGATTAGCAAAGCCCATTTTCATTGCTGCTTAAATTTTAAAAAAATACCCCCTCTCAATCTCCCCCTGTTAGGGGGAGAAGAGAACACAACGGAGTTGTGTTCGAAGTAGGGGTAATCAAGCAGCGGAGTGGCACAATACGTCATCGATGGGCGAAGCCCATCAAAAATTTCTCTTGCATTTATCTTTGGCATATATTATATTACACTTATATGCATATTGCATATAGCAAA
>JBHEKV010000216.1:0-6404 GCA_041859235.1 Ignavibacteria bacterium
CTCATCCTTATTTTGCCTTCGCCATCCCATGCGATAATGCCATCAACCCTGCTGCGCTGAACTTTCGCGCCGACCTTGAGATCTTTGTTGAATAATATCTGCGCAATACTGTAATTGCCGCTTGTTGCAACTATTTTCCCGACGAGTCCTTTATCAGTAATAACAGGCATCCCTATTTTTACGGAATCATTTTCACCAACGTTTATGGTGATATTATTACGTGTCTGAATGAGGGTCTTACCAATAATCTTACCGGTAACCGTGCTGTAATTTGTGCGCTGTTTAAATTCGACCATGTGGTTAAGCCGCAGGTTTTCAAGCTTCGCTTCTTTTAGGGTACTTACTTCTTTGGATAGATCAATATTGGTTTCGCGCAGCGATTTATTTTCGCGCTCAAGCTCAAATATATTGGGTATGAATGAAAACCCATCCTGGATAGTGCCAATTACGTTTACGGCAATAACACGCACAAAACGTATTTGCACGTTATCATTCTGGAAAATTAATATTAAACTGATAACAATAAGGGCGGAAAATATTATGTATTCTTTGAGATTTCCTAAATATGAAAGAAGGATCTTCATTAAATGGTGTGGAGTTGAGTTTTAAAAAAATTTAATGAACTGATGTTTTAAAAAACAATTACGAACGAAGAGCTTGTCTGCAGCAGGCATATAAGCAAACACATAACTTTAGGATACTATCTATGAGATATTTCGTCGCTTACGCTCCTCAATATTGAAATAAATTAATACTTTTTGCTCTTAATCAGCACTTTTGAGTACTTTTGGAGGTCCTCGAGTACCTTACCGGCGCCGCGTACAACAGCCGTTAAGGGGTCTTCGGCTACATGTACAGGCAGATTGGTTTCAAGCCTGATACGCTCATCCAGTCCTTTTATAAGCGCGCCTCCGCCGGAGAGCATGATACCTCTATCGAGGATATCAGATGCAAGCTCAGGCTGAGTATTTTCGAGGGCAACTTTTACCGCACGGATCATCTGGTTGACAGGGTCGCTGAGTGCCTCGCGGATCTCAATAGAGCTTACCTCAGTCATTTTAGGCAGACCCGAAACAAGGTCACGCCCTTTTACTTCAATGATAACTTCTTCCTTAAGCGGCATAACTGAACCCACCTGGCATTTGATCTCCTCGGCGGTTCTTTCACCAATTAAGATGTTATAATTTTTTCTGAAGTATTCAACGATAGAAACATTAAGCTCATCACCTGCTACTCTTATTGATGCGCCGTTTGCGATACCTGAAAGCGATATGATCGCAATTTCAGTTGTGCCGCCGCCGATATCAATTATCATGTTGCCAACTGGTGATGATACATCAAGTCCGACGCCAATTGCAGCAGCCATAGGCTCAGCCAATAGGTAAACTTCTTTCGCACCTGCATGTTCTGCTGAATCGCGCACGGCGCGTTTTTCAACTTCGGTGATACCGCTTGGTACACAAATTACAACGCGTGAGCTTGGGAAAATACTTGAGTGAACTTTTTTGATGAAGTTACGCAGCATGCCTTCGGCAATTTCAAAATCGGCGATAACACCATCACCCATCGGACGGATAGTTTTAATTCCCTTGTGGGTTTTTTCGTGCATCTGTTTCGCTTCGTGACCGACAGCGATTATTTTTTTTGTTGTTTCATCAAAAGCTACAATGGAAGGTTCGTTGAGAATAATTCCTTTGCCTTTTATGTATATGAGCGTATTTGCAGTTCCAAGATCTATTGCAATATCTGCTGATAAGAATCCGAATAATGCCATTTATTTGAAGTACCCCGGTGAAGATTAAAATTATATAAAATGAAATTCAGAGTTCAATGCTTAAAAAGCCTGTAAAATGTGAAAATCCTTAAAAACCAATTTGCAAATATAAGGTTTAATTTTATTTATTTAAGTGAAATTATTAATACTTAACCCATTTTTCTTTAATAATTTTAATGCCTGAAATGCCTTATCCCCGTTAAAACCATAGCAATACCATGTTCATCAGCCGCTTTTATCACCTCTTCATCCTTTACAGAGCCGCCGGGGTGAATAACTGACTTTGCCCCTGCCTTCGCAGCTTCAATTACACCATCAGGGAATGGGAAGAAAGCATCAGATGCTACTGAACAATCTTCGAGCGATAGCCCGAAGCGTTTGGCCTTGTTAACAGCGAGCATGGACGAATCGACTCTCGATGGCTGTCCCCCGCCTATTCCAAGAGTTCTGCCATCTTTCGCGTATATCACAGCGTTACTTTTCGTATGCTTGCATACTTTCATAGCAAACAGCATATCTTTCATCTCATCATCACTTGGCTTTCTTTCGGTAACAGTTTTCATCTCCTTATCGTTCACCACAACTTTATTCACATCCTGCACAAGCAAGCCGCCGGTAACTGATTTCAGCTCCATCGCGTTTTCGAGTCTGGGATGAGTGTATTTTATAACGCGTCTGTTCTTCTTCTTGAATAGAAATGCAAGTGTATCTTCATCATACTCAGGTGCAATTACAATTTCAGTGAATATCTTATCCATTTCTTCTGCTGCATCCAGGGTAAGCATGCGATTCACAATTACTATTCCGCCAAACGGTGAAACCGTATCAGTTGCGAAAGCTTTCAAATAAGCATCCTTAATATCTGTGCCTTCAGCAACTCCGCATGGATTGGTATGCTTTAAAATCGCGCATGCAGGTTCGGTAAATTCATTTATCAGGTTATAAGCCGCGTCAATATCAAGTATGTTGATGTATGATAGTTCCTTACCATGAAGCTTTTCGAATATCTGCGAAAAGCCCGCTTCGCCAACATCATATATGGCAGCGCGCTGGTGTGGATTTTCGCCATAACGTAATTCTTCATATCCCGTATAATAAATATCAAAGATACCGCTTTTCTCCCCTGATATCCTTCGGAAGTAATTCGCAATACTGATATCGTATGATGCAATATATTCAAACGCATCTGCAGCAAGAAGTTTATTTATACTCTTTTCGTGTTTCAGCGACTCGAGGTAAATTTCATATTGGTGCGGGTCTACTAAGACACTTACGCTTGAGAAGTTTTTGGCAGCGGCTCTGATTAACGATACCCCGCCGATATCGATCTGCTCAATAGCTTCGGCTTCGGTGCAATCAGGCTTGCTGATTGTTTGCTTAAATGGGTATAGACTTACGCAGACAAGGTCAAAAAGCTCAAAACCATGGGTTTTTACTTCATTTTGGTGATCGGGATTGGTTTTATCGGCAAGTATTCCTGCAAAGATCAGATGCTGAAGGGTTTTAACCCTTCCTCCCAGCACCTCCGGTGCTTTTGTGATCTCCTCGATTGTCTTTAATGCGATGCCGTTATCTTTTAACAGCTTCGCTGTTCCGCTGGTTGATACTATTTCAAATCCGTGTGAAACGAGCTCCTTTGCGAACTCAACTACACCTGATTTATCGTAAACGCTGATTAATGCTCTTTTCATTTTTTTAGTATAATGTAAAATTGTAAATCAAGTGAGACGACCCACCATGCCTTCGTCTTGGCTAGCCGGGTCGTCTCTACAAAAGATAATTTAATAAATAGATACTTTGTTATCCTTTACCTTAACTCTTTTTTCTTCAAACAGCTTTATTGCTTCGGGATACAATTTATGTTCAGCACGCAATACCTTTTTCTGCAAAGTCAGGGCATCATCGCCCGGTTTAACCTTTACTTTCTTCTGCAGAATGACAGCGCCGCTGTCGTAAACTTCGTTTACAAAATGCACAGTTGCGCCGGTAATTTTTTCTTTGCCCGCTATTACTGCTTCATGTACGTTGATGCCATACATTCCTTTACCGCCATACTTAGGCAATAAGGCGGGGTGAATGTTGATTATCCTGTTCTTAAATTTATTAATGATAACAGGGTCAAACATTTTCATATAACCCGCAAGCAGAATAAAATTCACCTTATATTTTTTAAGTGATCTTAAAATTTCTGCTGTAAATTCTTTTTGAGTTGTGAATAATTTTTGCGACAGATGTAAATAAGGGATTTTATATTTAGCTGCAGTTTTTAAAGCGCCTGACCCGGAATTATTACTGATAACAAGAGAAACTCTTGAGTTGATCTTCCCGGTTTGAGAAGCTTTAATAATTGCTTTTAAATTTGAGCCGCTGCCTGAGGCAAAAACACATAAATTCAAACCCAACGTAGACGGAATTTTATTGATTTTAAGCAAAAATAAGCAAAAATGTCTAAACAATCAATTAACTAATTGCAAAATTTCAATGAAATTTGTATATTTGTAGTCTTTAATATCATTATATACAAGAACAGGACAAAACGAACCATGAAAAAGGGAACGCACCCAAAATATATGAAATGTGACGTAATATGCAATTGCGGTGAAAACCGCGGCGTTTTATTCACAACCCGCTCAACAGTACCCCAGATTAAGGTAGAAATATGCTCTATGTGCCATCCTTTCTTTACAGGAAAACAGAAGCTGGTAGATAGCGCAGGGCGTGTAGAGAAATTTAACCGTAAATACGCAAAGAAGAAACCGGTTACTGCTGAAGTTAAAACCGAAGAAGCAGCATCATAGTTCATATAATTTAAAGCCGATTACAGGCTTCTGAAAATTACAATTATTTAATGATCCTCAAATATCAATTCAAGTTATGAATATCTGTATATTTGAGGATCTTTTTATTTCGCAGTTAGCCCCCTTAAATTACTTAAGGCATACATCAAAGCTTATTTGCGGCGCGGATACCATGCAGGAAAAAATTGTAAATTTTTTCCCGGCAAAAACTCCCCTCACGCTCCACTCCAGAAAATACATAGCGCCATACCTGGCTGAAAAATTCCCGAAGGCTAAAATTAATATGCTTTCAGAGGGTGAATACATTTTTTTTAATTCACGAGTTGTTTTCAAAGCCGAGGAGCTTAAATACATTACGAAATTATTCAAAAAAGAAAACAACACTGCAATACTGCAGGATAAAGTTATTATAGCATTTCATCTTACCAAAGAAAAAGTTGAGCATTATAAAGAAATTATTAATTCCGATGACGATAACCTGATTTCATACGCCGATATTGAATGGCTGGGGCTGAATAAAATTGAAGCAAATAGCTACAGGATCATAAATTATCCATCTGACCTGATACTTTACAATGAAGACCAGTTGAATTATGATCTCAATCTTGAAATGATGGGCAAGAAAAAACTTCATATCGGGAAGAAATGCAGTATCGGTAAGAACGTTGTTTTCGATACATCTGCAGGGAAGATTTACATCAATGATAATACCATAATTGAGCCTTTTACATATATTAAAGGACCGGTTTACATTGGCGAGAGCTGCACGATCCGTTCAGGCTCACAGATTTACGGTCCCGTAAGGATTGGCGGCTCATGCAAGGTATCAGGTGAAATAACCTGTTCAATTCTGCATTGGTATGTTAACAAGCAGCATTACGGCTTTTTGGGACATTCATATTTATGCGAATGGGTGAATCTGGGCGCAGGAACTACCACAAGCAATTTAAAGAATAATTATTCAAAAATTGTGCTGGATATTGCAGGAGAAAAGGTTGATACAAACTCAATTTTTCTTGGGAGCATAATCGGCGATCACACCAAAACAGGTATACAAACCATGCTTAATACAGGCACAATGGTGGGAATATCCTCAAATCTATACGGTGCAGGCTACCATAACAAAAAGATCAGCTCATACAGCTGGGAAGATGCTTCGAGTAAAGAATTAATTTCCTACGAAATTGAAAAAGCAATCAGTACAGCAAGAACCTCGATGGGCAGAAGGAATGTAAAAATGTCAGAGGCTTACGAAAAAATGATGCGCCACGTGTATGAGACGAAAGATGAAAACTTGATATAGAAGCAAACCCCCATTGCAAATTTCCTGTATTTGAAAATCAGGAAAAATTAAAGCAAAACTGAAATGAAAGATATAGTCCCCCCTTCATTCGAAGGGGGGATGAAAAGCATGAATACCGTTAAGCTGACAATTCTACGATTAGCAAGATAATAATCAGATCTAGGCCGGTGGTTTACTAACAAGTCACACTGTTATAACAATTATGAAAATTTCAGATAATACAAAAAAAACAATTGAAGAGCTTTATATTTACTCAGGCAAAAAGCTTAAGAATGTAATTGAGTTGATGGTACTTATCGAGATTGCGGCCCAATCAGGCAAAGATAAGCTTTTTTATGATATCCAGTTTTCTGCAAAATATTTAAACGGTCTGGGTAAGATATTGCAAAGCAATGTTGCTCTAACAACGCAAAAAAAGCCCGGTTCAAACGGCGAAGAGTCACAAACTGCAGATGAAGCACGTGAGAAGATAATGAAGGAATATAAAAACAACATGGTCAAATTCACAAATTACCTTAAGGACCTGCTG
>JBHEKV010000145.1:0-4124 GCA_041859235.1 Ignavibacteria bacterium
AGTAGTAACAGAACCGGGATCAACCCTGTATATTTTATTATTCAGATTTGTCGAAATAAAAATTCCGTTTACATTGTATATTGCGCTTGAAGGCACAGCCGGATAGAATAATTTAGTTACTGAGTAATTTATTTCATCTACAAATGCAGCAGAAGGCTCATTATTCAATGTATTCCTGGTTACAATATATTTATTATAACCATAAAGTACATTTGCGGGATTGCTGCCAACTTCAACTGTATCCTTTATAATATTAAAATCCAGATCAAGCACAGTTAAATTTGTCCAGCCTGAATTTCCTACCACTATTAGGTTATTATTGATCGCAAATCCAAAAGGTGAAGTACCAAATCGAAGCGAATCTACTATATTGTTATTTAACGGATCTATTTTATAAATAGTCCCGTTATTACCCGGAATACCGCGTGTAGTAACATACAGTTTTCTGTCTGAATTGAGCTTCATTTCACCCGGATTTACATTAAGCTTCACTCCCGGATTATTTGAAGTAAACACAAAATCCGTTACTGAATCCTTAACGGCATCATAATATGCATAATCTGTACTTGTGGCAGGAGTGTAATAGAGTATATACGCCCCTGCTAAGGAGTTTCCTCCATTATTGTTTACAGTAGGTCCGTTTGAATCATTGCAGCCGAATAATGTTAATGCAAAGGTTAAAATTGATATTATGAGTGTGAATTTATTTGTTTTCATAATGATAAGATTTATGTTATTCACTTGATTTATTTTTTTGCCTTTTTATTTCTGCCTTCTGCTTTTAGTATTCTATTCCTTTTCTCGCCTGTATTCCTTTATCAAAATAATGTTTTACTTTCCTGTTTTCTGTGATAAGATCAACCCTTTCTTCAAGCCCCTCAAATAACTTGTGCCCGGTCATAACAAGCTCAAACCTTCGGTTTTTATCATACAGCTCAAGTATATCAAGCACATCCTTTTCTTCTATTAAATGATAATTTGCCGCAGCAACAAATTCATCCAGCACAAGCACATTTTGTTTACCGTTTACTATCAGTTCACGAACAATGGCTAATGCTCTTTTGGCTTCCTCAAAATCCTCTTCGGCATTTTTGAAGCGGAAAGTGCCGTCTTCATTCATCCTTTCGCAGCCGCTGGAATGAATTTCAACGGGATACCCCAGCTCTTTGAGCTTAAAAAATATCCTGCGTTCAAAATAATGCTCTTTTGCCTGGTCATGCCCTTTATCGAACTCAACAATTGCAACACTCATACCGGCTCCAAGGGCTCTGAAAGCCAGGCCCATAGCGGCAGTAGTTTTTCCTTTACCGTATCCGTAATATAAATGTGACTGGTGTTTTTCTTCGTCGGGTAGTTTCTCGTATTCAGCAAGTACTTTCTGCACCTTTTCGCGGTACTTTTTGCCGCCTGCTTTTTTTGCGTCTTCTAACGTTACTTTTTTCTTTTCCATTACACGGTTATTTATCGATCTTAAAATCAATTTCGATCTTAAAATCACCCAGGTCAAGCTGCCTGTATGTAACTTTTGCCATATCCAGCATTTTTTTAGAAGCCCTTACACTATCGGTATCCCTGTATTTATCAGAAAGGTAAATTATTTCTTTTATACCTGATTGAATGATAAGCTTTGTGCATTCATTGCAGGGAAATAATGCCACATATACTCTTGAGCCGTGCAGGTCTTTAGTGGAATTTAGTATAGCATTGGCTTCGGCGTGCACAACATACGGATACTTGGTATCATTGTTCACTTCCGCAGTTTTGCCCCAGGGAAGCTGGTCGTCATCGCAGCCTATGGGGAACCCATTGTAGCCAATACCCACAATTTTGTTGTATTGGTTCACAATACAGGCGCCAACCTGTGTGCTGGGATCCTTGCTCCGCTTTGCTGAAAGCAGTGCAATCCCCATAAAGTACTCATCCCACGAAATGTAATCTTTTCTTTTCATTTTTTGTTAAACGTACTTCTTCAATTCTTCATTCATCTCATCCAGAGAGCCGTCATTCATGATAAGGTAATCCGTATATGCAATCGGACCTCCCTTATCAAGCTTTTCTATTTCACTTATATCACGGCTTTTTGATTCATCACCCGTCAGCGGTCTGAAAGGTCTTTTCAGCAGCCTTTCATACCGTAATTCTTTTGTAGTATAAATTGTAAGCAGCTTAAATGCATCACCAAACTTATCTTTTAATATCTTAAATTCTTCCCAGGAATAAAGACTTTCGATAACCACATTATTATGCTTCATAAACTCTTCAATAATTGGCAGTGACTTTACTGCCATTGCGCCCATACCGAATTCTTTTCGCAGATTTTCTCTCGTTGCTCTTTCATTGGCTTCATTCACTTCGAGTCCCAGCCTTTTCATTTCGTTCATAACAACCTCGCCAAAGTAAACACGCTTATAGCCGCTATCAACAAAGAATTTCACTGCTTCGCTTTTACCGGAACCGCACATACCAACAACCGCAATAATTTTATTCAATTAAACACCTCTGTTTGAAGGAAGGAAATTTTATTCAATAACAGGCTCAAATTCTGTTTCACCTGATTTAAGCATCATCTCAATGTATGGGTGGCAAAACTGGCAATTATTGCCAACTTCAATGTATTCTTTAAGCTCATTGATACTCTTTAATCCAAACTTATCAGCAGTCTTTTTCATATCAGAAAACAATACATCGGAACATACGCATTTGGTGACCATAAAATTTAAGCTTCATCTCTTAGAAATACAGAACAAAAATCAAAGCCATTCGGCCATGTGACAGAACCACTATCAAGATAGACTTTATTAAAAAAATCAGTGTCTTTCAAATCGGCAGAAATGCCCCCATTGATGTATGGTTTTATATCAATAGTCTTTTTCACACCATCATCAAACACAATGGAAATAAAATAATCATCAAGCGCTTCCACTTTTATGACATCATGAATTTTTGATTTTTCGATAATATTCATACTAATGGTTCAATTTTATTTAGAACTTTTTTCTCTCTGGCTAAATCCCAGTCTTTAATCAATTCATCCCTGTGTTCTGAAGCCCATTCAAGAACAAGCGAATAAACTCTTTTGGGTAATCGCCCGCCTTTGATTTCCAATGTTTCAATTAGTATTTCTGCCTTGTAGTCATTATACTCAGCATGAAAATGAGGTGGCGCATGCTCATTATAGAACATCTTAATTATAATTCCTAAAAATCTACTTATCTCAGGCATGTTTATATTACTTCTTTTTCGGTTCTCTCATATCCAAGTGTGGGGGCAAGCCATCTTTCAATTTCTTCAATAGGCATATTCTTACGGGATGCGTATTCTTCGACCTGGTCACGGGATATTTTGCCAACATTAAAGTATTTTGATTCAGGGTGTGAAAAATACAGCCCGCTGACTGATGATGCCGGATACATAGCGTAGCTTTCAGTAAGCTTAATCCCCGTTTTTTCTTCGGCTTCAAGCAGGTCGAATATCAATTGTTTTTCGGTATGATCCGGCTGTGCGGGGTAACCGGGCGCAGGCCTGATGCCGTGATATTTTTCTGCAATGATATCTTCATTGCTCAGGTTCTCATCTTTGGCGTAACCCCAGAATTCTTTGCGTACCAGCTCATGCATCAGCTCGGCGAACGCTTCGGCAAGCCTGTCGGCAATTGCCTTTGTCATAATGCTGTTGTAATCATCATGCTCTTTTGCGAATTTATCTAGCAGTGCTTCAATTCCAATACCGGTTGTAACTGCAAAGCAGCCCATATAGTCATTGGCGCCTGATTCCTTTGGCGCAACAAGGTCGCTTAGTGCGAAATACGGATCATTATTGGTCTTTTCAGCCTGCTGCCTGAGTGTATGCAGTGTAGTTAAAACTTCTTTTCTTTTATCGTTTGAATAAAGCTCAATATCATCACCAACTGAATTAGCAGGATAAAGTCCTATCACAGCTTTAGCCTTAAGCCATTTGTTAGCTATTATATCATCCAGAAGATTATTGGCATCATCGTATATTTTCTTCGCTTCAGAACCATAGTTCTTATCATCAAATATTGCCGGGTACTTACCCTTCAGTTCCCATGTTAAAAAGAACGGTGTCCAGTCAATTTTTTCGCGAATCTTTTCCAGCGGGAAATC
>JBHEKV010000007.1:0-27889 GCA_041859235.1 Ignavibacteria bacterium
TCATTTTTTCATTCTGCTTTGCGCCTTATACAGATCATTCAAAATATCTTCCGGTACCGGGTCACCTTCATCTATCTTGTAGTAAGCAATATGGATGTGTGTTTTTCCGCGTATTGCTTTGCGCCCTGTTCTGCCGATATAGCCAATTTTGTCTCCTGCGATTACAAGTTGACCGGGCTTAACAAAGACGCTGTCAAGGTGCGAGTAGTAAAATATAGCTTCGCTTTCGGGATCAAAGAGTTTAATGTAATTTCCGCTCCTGAGGAAGTCAGCTCTGAACCATGTATCATATGTAGAAAGAACTATTCCTGTAACCATTGCGATGGCAGGCACCTGCCTGCCTGTGGAATCTTCGAAACTGTTTGTATCCTTATCAATTATAAAAATATCATGCGCCGGATGACCTTTGAATTCACCCCCCTGGAAGTAGCTGAAGAACTCATCTTTGTAATCCTTACCATCGGAACGATAGGAATACCAGGTAAAATCGCTCATGGGAAATACCCAGTCGCTTCGCTTCGTTCCCGGTATGCCATACGATCTGAATTCCTGTTTGCCAAGCTTTACATACATTATAATGGAGTCCATGGCCGCATCTTCATCTATCTTTCGGTCACGGATAAGCTGGTCGGTTTTGTGCCACCTTTCAAATATACTTTGTGTAAAGATCACAGGGGCAAGAAAGAAAATGAAAACAAATGCAAACAGAATTCTATTTTTCATATATACAAATTTATAATTATGAATTGTATTAACTTAAATAAACTGCTATTATTACATAACATACTGTCCTCATTTAAACGAATGGAAGAAAGCAGTAAATCATCTTATTTAGAGCAGCTTGCTAATCTTACATTTGACTACACCTACTTGCTGAAGGTTGGCTCAAATGATGAAATTGTACCGGAAATAATAGCAGGTTCATTTGAACACATAACAGGTTTCAGCCTTGAAGAACTGCGCGAAAAGAACTTTTTCCTCAGTACAGTATATGAAGAAGATCTAGGCTCTTTCATAGATTACTGGGGTAAAGTTATCAGCGGCAAATCTGAGACAATAATAACCAGGATTCTTACAAAATTAAATGAAATTAAATGGGTAAAAATATATTCCAGGCCAATAATTGATGAAGGCACTAAGAATATAAAGATGATCGTCGGAGCTGTTCAGGATATAACCGAACAGAAGCTGATGGAAGAAGTTCTGAAGGAAAGCGAAACTACATACAGATCCCTGCTTGAAAGTATGGGAGAGGGGCTCATACTCGCTGATAACAACGATCACATCCTTTATGTGAACAGTAAGTTTGCGGAATTGGTGGGATATGGCAAATCTGAACTCATTGGAAAAATTGGTTATAACATATTTGTTGATGGCAGTGAACGAAACAGGCTGATCGCTAAAAATACGCTTCGTGAAATAGGAATTTCTGATTCATATGAAACTGTATTTGTTACCAAAGGCGGCAGAAAGATAAATGTAGTGGTAAGCGGAAGCCCGTATAAAAACTCTGGCGGTAAAGTTATCGGATCGATAGGCGTAGTAAAAGATATTACCGACCATAAAAGAATACTCGCCAAGATAAGCAAGCAGAAAGATGAAATAGATACGCTGTACCAGGCTGGCAAAAGGCTTTCTGTGGAGCTTAATACTGAATCAATCTTTAATACTGTTTTTGATGTTATTTTGGGTATTGTAGATTTCTCGGAGCTTTTTGTGGCGAAATACGATCCGGAAGAAGGAATGATTAGGTATATTTATATGCGCAGCGTAAACGGAAGCGAACCCGTTGACGTGAGTACAGTTCCTGCAATCCCTCTGGCTCCTGAAGGTTTCGGAATATTGAGTGACGTAATAAGAAAATCAAATCCTGTCATACTTAACGATTACCAGCAAACACTCAAAAGATCAAAGACAATTGTCAAAGTATCAGTAACCAGAAAACATGAAATGGCGGCGGTAGAAGACAGCGTATCGAAACCGCAATCCGCAATTATAGTGCCAATAAAACTTGATAAAGAAGTGATAGGGGTAATTCAGCTGTATTCACAGAATAAAGATGCGTATAGCAGAGAGCAAATGGTTTTTCTTGAAGCCTTGATGCAGCATGCCTCCCTTGCTTACCACAACGCAATGCTTTTCCAGAAGGCCAAAGCCGAAATTCAAGTGAGAGAACAGGCCGAAGAAGAATTGAAATCAGCTTTGAATGAAAGGGAGATACTATTAAAGGAGATCTATCATAGGGTTAAGAACAATCTGCAGGTTGTATCAAGCCTGCTAAAAATGCAGTCTGATAAGATTGGTGACCCCGATGTGAGAAAACATTTCCTGGAAAGCAGAGACAAGGTTAATGCTATTTCATTAATTCACGAAAAGCTTTACAGCATGAGGGATCTTAGCAGGATCGATTTTTCTGATTATATAAGCTCCCTTGTAAAGAATATAAAAGGAATGCATACGCTGAACGAACCTGTAAGTATTGTAGTGGATTCAGAAAAGATCACGCTGCCTATAGATATAGCCATGCCTTGCGGACTCATATTGAATGAATTGATACTTAATGCGCTCAAACATCCATTTTCAAACGATTCCAGAAACCCGGAAATCCAGATCAAGTTCTCTTTTGACAGAAAAAAGGGTACTTATATCCTGAAGGTAATTGATAATGGAAAGGGTTTTCCAGAAGGTTTGGAACTCAGTACAAATGATTCAATGGGGCTTAAACTGGTAGCAACTCTTACAGCACAGATTGACGGGAAGATCAGGCTGATAAGAGGCAACTTTACTGAAATTGTTTTGGAATTCCCGCCTTCAGATTATGCGGAAAGAATCTAGCGGTTATCCTTAGATATTCAAATAGGAAAAATTTTGCAATCAAACTACTCAGCTACGCTTGCGGCAATTTCCTCGCTGATCACTGACTTATCTTTTTCGGAAATTTTATTATGTTCTTTTTGGAATTCTTTAAGCTTGTAATATGCAAGCAAAGAGCTTGACGCAAGTATGATCCCGCTTAAAATAAACATAAAGTCAATGCTCGTGACTGAAGCAATGAAACCGCTTGAAATTGGACCCAGCAGATTTCCAAACATGGTGAAACTGGAAGCTATTCCCATAACTCCGCCTTTTTTATTACCAGGGATGCATTTGTTAATAAAAGAGAAAAGTGAAGGCATTACTCCGCCAATACACAGGCCCAGTAAAGCTCTTATCGGGATGAGCTCCCATACGCCTGTTGCAACAACATGAAGAGCGTAACCAACACCTGCGCCTGTGAGCGCCCAAATCAGGTTTTTTCTGATTTCCTTTTTATCGTTCAGCTTGCCCCAAAAAGAAGACGAAATTACCTGGAATAATCCGACCACACCGAATATTGAACCGGTAATTGTAGCGAGATAAGGAGTTGGCCCCACACTGCGCTCTATAAAAAGGGCAAACAACGGCTGGATCATTGAAATTGCTGCGGCTGATACAACAAGAAGAAGTAATGCGTATTTCAGTCTTTCATTACTGAAGACAAACTTGTAATTATCCCAGATATGTCCATCTTTGCTGCGTTCTTTGTTGATCTCTTTAACGAACAGAAATACGAGAATGCCGCTTATAGCGCACATGGCTGAAGTAATGAAAAAAACATTTCTGTATCCAAATGCGTCAGCCATAAGGCCTCCAATAAACGGCCCAAGCAGGTTACCGGCAGCGGTTGAACTGGCGAGGAATCCGATAGCGTAACCGGATCTCTCTTTTGGTGTATTTGATGAAACTAGCGCAAGCGCAGCGGCAATGAATCCGCTGAGAGCACCCTGTACCATTCTGAAAATAAAGAGCTGCATAACATCCTGTGAAAACCCTATAAGTAGCTGTGATACGGCAAGTCCGAATATGGCTCTTAGTACCATTTTCTTTTTACCGACCCTGTCACCAAGCCATCCCCAAATTGGTGTGGCAATAAACGCCGTTATAAAAACGCCCGAGACAACTAAACCGCTCCAGCGTTTTACTTCAGAGATATCTGTTACACCGAGATCTTTTACAAATAGGGGCAGGAACGGAATAACCATACTCATCCCGATCATTGCTATGAGTTGAGCAGCCCAAATTACGTAAAGATTCTTGCGCCAGCTAAACTCCAAATGCAATCCTTATCATATTCATATTAATCATTATATATAACTTACATACAAAATTAATAATTCCTCAGATTCTTTTAAATGTTGAAATTTTGCATACTTTTTAATAAACTTTGCTCTAAATTTGTAGTAAACTATAAATTTTTAGGCTAATTTTGTCAAAACAAAGGAAATATTTCGTCATTATTCTTGTATTTTTTGTACTTTACTGTTTTTTCCTGAGCTGGAGCTTTCTGTTTCAGAATGTAGACGATGCTTATATATCTTATAGATACGGGAAAAACCTGATGGAAGGAAAAGGACTGGTCTATAATCAGGGTGAATATGTAGAAGGTTACACAAATTTTCTCTGGACTATCATTACCGCTCCGTTCACACAGATAAAATCCGTTGATGTTTCAATATTTTCAAGTTCATTGGGATTGCTGCTTTCAATGATAAATATTCTTTTAGTTGCACTTATATCACGGCAATTCAATGATAAACTCTCCGGATATTTGAAATATCTTATTTTGTTGCCGGCCCTGTTCCTTGCACTTGATGATTCAATTGCGTTTTGGGCAATTGGGGGAATGGAATTCCCGATGTATACTCTGTTTATTCTTGGGATTGTTTACAACTATTTTAAACTGAACGAACATCATAAACATCTGAATTTCCTCATAATTTTTTTAATGCTTTGTACATTGTCACGTCCTGAAGGCAATATGATTATTGTTATTACACTCTTTCATATGTTTCTGTTCAGGAGAAGAATTAACAATTTTCGAAAAGTTTTCTTCACAATTACAGGTGCATACGCAATATTCTGCATTGCTTATTATGGCTTTAAATATCTTTTTTATGGTCAGCTGATACCAAATACTTTTTATGCAAAAGGAGTCACAGATATAAGTATGAACCTGGTTCTGGGGACTAAATACCTGGCACTTTGCATTGGAACAAGGATATATATATATATATTTATATTGTTTATACCTTTCAAAAGAGCATTTGCTGATCAGAAGCTCTCTTATCTATTAAGTTTTGTCTTGATATACATTATATACCTTGTTGTAGTTGGTGGTGACTGGATGATAGCAAACCGGTTCTTTGTTCCGATTGTTCCTATGCTTTACATATTGAGTACAATAGGATTTCTTAATGTAATTCAAAAAATAAGCGTCTATTTCAATAACGAAAAGAAAGCACTAAGAATTGCGAATTACTCTTCCACAGTATTGGCCATATTACTCTTTGTTTTAACCCTTAGCCTGCTGGAATACAAACAGCTCATAATTAAGGATAATAATGCCAGATACGAAATGCAATGGTCCATGTTTGGCAAGTGGCTTAAAATGAATGTTGATCCGGAAACTGTAATAGCAGTCGGACCGGCAGGGAAGATACCATACTATTCAGAACTTTACACTATTGATATGTGGGGCTTGAATAACGATTATATAGCGAAGACAAATTCTAAGAGATTGCAGGCTGGGCATAAGAAGTTTGATATTGACTACGTACTTTCTCTTAATCCTGAGTTTATTATAGGATATGCCGGTTTTACCGATGCCGATATTGCGCCTCGTTATGAAAAATTCAATGCACCTGAAGAAAAATATCAGTGTGATGATGTTGTTTTCAGATTAAAGCCGGAGTTCCTGAAGAAGTGATGAACGAGCATCCTGTTAAACATGCATTCATACTTGCGGCCGGTTTCGGGACGCGGCTGAAGCCATTAACCGATAATCTCCCCAAGGCACTTGTACCTTACAAAGGCAAACCAATGATTGAAAATGTAATTGATAAACTTCTTTCATATGGCATAGAAAAAATTGCTGTAAATACTCATCATTATTCTGATAAAATGAAGGATTATTTTGCGGACAGATGCGGCAAACCTGAGATCAAAATTATCTGTGAAAAGGAGATATTGGGGACAGGGGGAGCGCTTAAAAACGCAGAATTGTATCTGTCTGATGCTGAAGATGTCCTGATCTATAATACCGATGTAGATTGCGAAATAGATCTTGATGAGTTTTACCGTTTTCACTTTGCTTCAAAGGGTATTGCTACATTATGTGTTCAAACCAGAAACACATCGAGATATCTATTGTGCAATAGTAATGGCAAACTGGTGGGAAGAACAGAAAATGGTTTGGATGTCGTTTACGCTTCCGGCAGTTCTGCATATGTTCGCAAAGCTTTTTGCGGAATTCATATTGTAAATAGAAGACTTTTTCCATTTTTACGGGAAAAAACCGGGAATTTTGATATAATTCCCGAGTATATGCGTCTAGTCAGCACCGATAAAGACATATTTACATTTGATATTACCGGTGTTAGATGGAAAGACTTAGGAATACCACAGAACCTCTAATTTTGCCCTAACTAATATATTTATAATACATATACAAGAATTAAAAACATTCCTGAATATATTTCCGAGAATTATTGAGATAAATGTTTGGAAAAAGTTCAGGCATTTACTATATTCGTAGCAATTGGGGGAATCAAAAAAACAATTAAAAGGAGAACAAAAAAAATGAAACAATTCAAACTTTTTGCAGTTTTGGCTGCATTATTGTTTGCGGGAGTGTTATCCGCACAGGATAATATCGGCTCAAGTGTCAGCACTAATGAGCCAACCGCAATGGAACAGCAGCGCGGTCAATACAATGAAGGCGATTCTTTCTATCCCAAGAATCTTGATGATCAGCTTAAAGCTGCACAGGAACAGGGTAATACTGCCGAAGTTAACAGGATTATGCAGGAAATGGACAAAATGATACCTGCGCAGAACAAGTTTGACGCTTTCCGTGATATGCCAAATGTGGAGACACCAACAGAGACCAAAACGGCACCTGCGCCTTTCAATCAGGATTGGTACAGCTCAGATGTTACGGTATACTCAGGATCAGTTAAATTTGGAGATCCTTACTTCAGACAGGTGGATATGAAAATGGGTGAAGATGGTAATATGTATGTTGCATATAATCGTGCTCCGATATCCGGTACAAACGGCCGAATTGATGTATACAGGTCATCCAATGGCGGTGCTACTTGGGTATATACAAATGGTATTCAGTATGCAGGAAGTTATATAGGTACCGTAAGTATGCTTGTAGAGTTAAGAGATGGTGGCGGAAATCCTGATTCAACAAGGATCTTTGTATTTTATACAGTTTCATCAACAAGCAACAACGATGGAGCAACAATGTCATTCGGAAGCTGGAGAAGGAACGGTGCTGCATGGTATTCCGGAAATATAGCTTCACCGCCCTCCGGACAGGAATATTCTTTTGCTTCAGCAGTTAGTGATGGCGCTTTCTATACTACATCAACCTGGATTGGTGTTATGTGTACTGAATCAAACAATGCGCTTACTACAACAAATAATTTTAAGTACTACAGAAGTGTAAACTGGGGTCAGACATGGACTGGTGTTACTTTCTCATCCGGCTGGGATGATTTCTACCCAAGCGCTGAATTAAGGCCCGGTTCGGGTTCTTCAAGCGATTCAGTCTGGATTGCTGTTGAAAGAAGATTTTCAACTACAAATTATGAAATAAGGATCATAAGAACTCCATGGTCACCTACAGCTTCTAACAATACATATTTTGTTACATCAGGCGGTTCAGGTGTAAAGTACGAAAAACCTGCATTAACTGTAAAACAGAACAGATCTTGTGATACAGCAATGTTCACTGTAACGAAAAATGGTGTTTCCTATTACTGTCCAACTACAAATGGCGGTGGGTTGTGGAGCGTAGATTTTTCACTGGGTGGAACAAGTAATGGAAATAATAAAGCATTCACATGGTGCAATACAAGTTCGAGAGGAACCAACAGTATCATTGCTACATGGGTATCTAATGACGGTGACTCTATTAACGTAAGAAGAGGAGTCGTAAACTTTCTGGGTACTACTGTATATAAAAGAAACAACAATACAGCATCAACCAGTGTTTCACCAACATGTATGATATATTCACCAAATGCAAGTACTAATCTTTCAGCAATATCATACGCAGGTTTCGGTCCAACTAATATATACGCAAACCAGGAAGGATTGATAACAGGTATTAACCAGAATGGAAACGAAATTCCCGCGGATTTTTCACTTTCGCAGAATTATCCAAATCCGTTCAACCCCACTACAAATATCAATTTTTCAATTCCTAAGAACGGACTTGTGAAAATTGCTGTATTTGATATGCTGGGCAGAGAAGTTGCTACTATTGTAAACAAAGAAATGTCAGCTGGAAGCTACACTGCTGATTTCGATGCATCACAGCTTTCCAGCGGTATTTACTTCTATAAACTGACATCAGGAAGCTTTAGTGATACTAAGAAAATGATGTTGGTAAAATAATCTGAGAAATTGTTTGTATTTAATGAGCCCCTGCAGAAATGCGGGGGCTTTTTTGTGCAAATGCAGTCAGATTTCATTTGAATAACATAAGATTTACAAGTATATTTGCATAATATTATGTAAAATTTAAAGGAATTTTTATGAAACCATGGGCATTGGTATTAGGTGCTTCCAGCGGATTTGGAGGGGCAGTTTCTCTTGAGCTTGCGAAGCATGGCTATAACATATTTGGGGTACATCTTGATAGGGCTATTACAATTCCGGATGTTAAAAATCTCATCAGAAAAATTGAGCATACTAAACAGCACGCGGTTTTTTTTAATATTAATGCAGCCGATGCTATTAAGCGAAATGAGGTTCTGGATGAAATTACAGAAAGACTTAAAGGTCACGAAAAAGGAAGTATAAAAGTTCTTGTACATTCACTTGCATTTGGTACTTTAAAGCCTTTTATCGCAAAAACTCAGGCTAATTGTATTTCGCAGGCACAGATGGAAATGACACTTGATGTTATGGCGAATTCTCTTGTTTACTGGACACAGGGTCTGATCTTCCGGAATCTGCTTGCCGAAGGCGGAAGGATATTTACATTAACCAGCGCAGGCTCTCATTCAGTTATCCCTTCATATGGTGCTGTATCAGCCGCTAAGGCAGCACTGGAAGCGCATACCAGGCAGCTTGCATACGAGCTTGCTCCTATGAAAGTAACCGCAAATTCCATAATGGCAGGTGTTACCGATACCCCGGCTTTACAAAAGATTCCCGGTGCAAAAAATATGATTGAATCAACCAAACTCAAAAATCCTCAGGGAAGATTGACACATCCTGAAGATGTTGCCAGGGCAATACTCATGCTGTGCTCGGAAGAGGCCAGCTGGATCTCAGGTAACTTGATAGGTGTGGATGGCGCCGAGGATATAATAAACTTTACCGGTGAAAGGGTTGCCCACCATATTAAGTAATATGGATCTGAGTTAACTATAAACTCTTTTAAATATAAATATCTAAATTATACAGGTTATGTTCGAATTTGGATTTACTGAGGAGCAATTGATGCTCCGTGAAATGGTTCGCGATTTTGCTGTAAATGAATTGAAACCAATTGCTCAACAGATCGATCAAAATGAAAAGATCCCTGATGAAATAATAAGAAAACTCGCAGACCTTGGCCTGCTTGGTGCTTCAATTCCTGAACAATACGGTGGCGGAGGATTTGGCGAAGTCGGCTATTGCATTATGCAGGAGGAGATATCAAGGGCTTGTTTATCTACCGCTACTTTTATTGGCGCTCACCAATCCATTGGTACAAATGCAATTTTACTTGGAGGCAGTGAAGAACTAAAGCAGAAATACGTGGTTCCGCTTGCTAAAGGTGAAAAGATTGGCGCGTTTTGTCTGACCGAAGTTCAGGCAGGTTCTGATTCTTTTAATGTTAAAACTACCGCAGAACTTGATGGTGATGAATGGGTTATTAACGGTGATAAAATGTGGATAACCAATGGCGGGTTGGCTGATATAATTTCCGTTTTCGCAAGAACACCAAAAGGAGTTACTGCGTTTGTAGTTGAAACAAGTATGCCCGGCTTTACAGCAGGGCCGCCTGAAAAGAAAATGGGTATAAGAGGGAGCACAACTAATGCTATTACTTTTGATAATATCAGGGTTCCCAAAGAGAATATGATTGGAACAGAAGGCCGGGGATTTTTGATCGCCATGAAAACTCTGGATGCCGGCAGGCTTGGACTTGGTGCAGCTACACTTGGTGCGGCAAAAGAAATGCTTGAGATGTCATCAAGATATGCAAAGGAACGAATTCAATTTGATCATCCTATCAGTCATTTCCAGGCTATACAGTTCATGCTGGCCGAAATGGCGACTACAATATATGCTATGGAATCCATAATATACCGAACCGCGGTTGATTATGACCTGAAGAAAAATATCAGTACGCATTCTGCGATGGTTAAATTATTCTGCTCTGAAGGCCTTGATAAAGTAGTTGACATGGCTGTGCAGATTCACGGCGGAATGGGGTACTCAAGGGAATATCCTATCGAGAGGTTCTACAGAGATTCAAGGATCAACAAGATATTTGAAGGTACCAATGAGATCCAAAAGGGTATAATTGCCCGTGATGTACTGAAACACAAAGGTGTTATGTAGAATTTGACATATATTTTGAAAAGTAATAAATTAATAATGAAAAAATCACTGATTTATATTTTCTTTTTTATATTTTCTATGAGTCTGGTTGGATGTTTGACGGTTGAAACCAAAGAGTATACATTCAAACTCAAAAACGGAAAGTCCGGAACCGGTAAAATAAAGTATATTAACATAATGCATACTATGGATTCAGCTTCAACTATTGAAGCTGAATATGAAGACCTAATGACCAATTATATGAACGGCAAAAAACCTGAAGACGAAATGCTGGGTGTGAAAAATGTGAAAAAACGCCTGTTTGAAGAAGATAACCAGCTTTGCGGTGAGATAACTTTTGATTTTGATGACATTAGTACTTTAAAATTTTTCAGTTTTAAAGATAAAGTATGGTCTTACTCGCTTGGTGGCGGCAGCCTTTTTGGAGGTAGTGAAACTTACTTCTCTTCAAACGGGACTTTTGGTGGAGAGAATATGCCTGCGATATTCTGGGATGGAAATGAAGATGATTTTAAATTCAAAACAACCATATCGCAGAATGACAAGAAGAACGAAAGTCTGCTTGATATCTGGAAGAAGAAAAACGACAAATAAAGCAAGTTTAAAGAACTGTTTTTTCTGAGCAATATTTAAAGAAATATTGCTCTTTTTTTATACGATATTATAAAGGAAATTGCCACTTATTTTATGATAGATCTTTCCAGAATTTCAATTCTTCGTCTAAGATCCATGCTCCTATGGATCAAATGAATGATAACTGCAGTTAAGAGCAAAATCACACTAATAAATAAAAACCCGATCCTGTAAAAAAGAACAAGCAGTTCGTTTAGAGGATTATAAATGTTCTTTACAAACACTTCACTCTTTGTCTTTTGATATTTACTTTCGTCAATGGGATCGCTTGAGAACATATTCCTGATCTTCTCTATCTGCAATTGGACCTTTTTTACACTATAAAGCATATCATCAATGCGGTTGTCAATAGAATCCATTGCGGACTTCTTTACACCTGCTGTTTCAAGTGTTTTTACTGAGTAGTTGTTAAAAACAGGCTTTGTAACAGAGCCTCCCAGGAGCACAATCAGCATTAACAAACCTGATATGCCGTACAAGATTTGATATAAATTTTTCATTTTACTTAAATTGTGAAATTTTACACACATAATTATAACAATAAAATATCTCAAATCTATCCAATTTATTGCAATTGAATAACTCATAAAATTTCGGTAAATTTGTATAAATAAGGGAAATTTGAAGATTTTCCCGTATTTGCACCCGTAGCTCAACTGGATAGAGCATCTGACTACGGATCAGAAGGTTTGGGGTTCGACTCCCTACGGGTGTACAAAGAACAGGTAGAAATGCCTGTTTTTTTAATGTACCTCTTGGGGAATTTATCCCATTACAAAACGGGAGATAAGAAGGTTTGGGGTTCTCCCAAAGTGTCTCCCTGGGAGCGGGTGTACAAATCAGCAGGCGTAACATCTGCTTTTTTATACGGTTGAGATCCAAAATAGTTTTCCCTTGGTGGGTCTTATAAAACTTGCTGGATAGTGAATTGCTTTTTCATCACAGTGCAGAATATCATTTACAATAGCGGATTTTCTCATGCCTGTAACCAGAAAATAGACATTCTTCGCATTATTGATTACTTTACCGGTCATTGTTATCCTAAGCTGATGATTATCAGGGTGATTTGCACTTGCAAATAGTTTTGGGGAAGTAAGCAAAGCCATTTGATCTGGAAAAATAGAGGCTGTGTGACCATCTTCTCCAATACCTAAAAGTATAATATCAAAAACCGGAAGGAAATCATCACCGGGAACATTATGCTTAACCAGTTCTGAATATCTTTCAGATTCCTTTTCAGCAGGTGCTTCACCTTTTATCCTATGAAGCCGCGAAAGTGAGATATTTATGAATTTAAACAGTGTGTTATAAGCATTCCCGAAATTGCTGTCCGGTGAATCCGGAGGAACACATCTTTCATCTACCCAATAAAAATTGATCCTGTTCCATTCTATCTTCCTGGAATATTCTTCTGCAAGTTTCTTAAAAAAAACTTTTGGCGTATTGCCCCCTGAAAGTGCAATATTCATTTCGGCTTTGTCTTTAAGCATTTCATCAATCTTTCTGTAAAAAATGGCTGCGAAACCTGCGGCTAAATCTTCAGGAGACTGAAATGCAATTTTATTATTGCTGCTCATCTATTATTGTACAATGTTTAAAGTTCACAGTATATCCCGTCATCAGCAAGATTCTTACATGGATACCTCCAAGTAATTTGTTCGCCTCCTTCTATAAGATCATCTGCAACATCGGGACCCCAAGTACCGGCAGGGTAACCATAAATCTTGAACTTATGGTCATCAGCCCATGCTTTCTGAATTGGTTCGACAAATTTCCATGCTTCTTCAACCGCGTCAGCTCTTAAGAAAAGCGTGGAATCACCCACCATACAATCATAGATCAGCCTCTCATAGGCTTCGGGTATATGAACATTTGAAATATCTTTGTAGTGAAAATCCATGTTTACAGTATGAACCTTGAATCCCGAGCCGGGTTCTTTCATCCCGAACTTGAGTAAGATACCTTCATCCGGCTGAATTCGGAGAATTAGCTGGTTATCGCTCATGTTTCGGCTTTCTTTAAACAGATAATGCGGAGTTTTTTTGAAGTGTATAACAGCTTCGGTGACTCTGGTTGGAAGTTGTTTCCCGGTTCTTATGTAAAATGGTACACCGCCCCATCTCCAGTTATCAATAAAGAACTTAATTGCCGCATATGTTTCTGTCCTTGAATCACCGGCTACGCCATTTTCTTCTCTGTAGCCTTTTACCCTTATACCATTTATTGTTGAAGAAATGTATTGGCCCCTTATTACACTGTTTTCAATTTCTTCAGGTTCAAGCTTTCTCAAAGATTGAAGGATCTTAAGCTGTTCATTTCTTACAGCGTCTGAATCAAAGGACGAAGGGGGCTCCATAGCTATCAGGGTGACAAGTCTTAAGAGGTGACTTTGCACCATGTCTCTTAGTGCACCGGATGTTTCATAGTAGCCGCCCCTGTTTTCAATTCCTATGTTTTCCGCAGAAGTCACCTCTACATGATGGATATAATTCCTGTTCCATATCGGTTCAAATATTCCGTTGGCGAATCTTGTTACCAGCACATTCTGTACAGTCTCTTTCCCGAGGTAGTGATCTATTCTGTATATCTGATCTTCAGTAAAAATATTATGCATCACTTTATTCAATTCTATTGCAGAATTGAGATCATAACCAAATGGCTTTTCAACTATTATTCTGCAAAAACCATTGGAACTCCTGTTCAATCCTGCATTCCCAAGATTAAGTGAGATCTCTGCAAAAAGTGAAGGTATAGTCGCCAGATAAAAAATATAATTGTACTCATTTCCGCATGTTCCGCTTAAGTGATCAATTTTCAAAGTCAATTCATTGTACATCAAAGGATCTTTGAAATTCATACGGAAATAACTGAGTTTTGAGGTAAAATCATTTAAGTTTTTTTCATCTGCAGCAGATTCATTTTTCACGATCGCGGTTTTCATAGCTTCTCTGAATTCATTGTCGGTGAATTCAGAACTTGCCGTTCCTAATATTGCGAATTTCTCAGGAAGGTTGTTCTGTTTATAGAGTTCGTATACAGCAGGGATCAATTTCCTTTTGGTAAGATCACCTGATGCTCCAAAGATTACTATAACACAATTATCCGGTTTTTTCAATTTCTGCTTTCTGAACAATTAACTTTATTAACTAATCTGCCTATGATCTGCAGCTTAAAACTTATGCTTCTTTCACAACTCTATGTCCGCCAAACTGGTTTCTGAGAGCAGCAAGTACTTTCATTGCGAATGAATCCGGCTGCCTCGATTCGAATCTTGTATAAAGTGATGAAGTTATTACATGAGCGGGTACGTTCTGTTCGATCGCTGCTTCAATTGTCCACCTGCCTTCTCCGCTGTCTTCAACATATCCTTTTATTGAATCAAGCCCCGGGTCCTCTTTGAAAGCTTTAACCGCAAGCTCCAGAAGCCATGACTGTACTACACTTCCGTTCATCCAGCCGCCGGCAACCTTTTCAACATCTATCTTAAACGGAGAAGTTTTCAGGATCTCAAATCCTTCGGCGTAAGCCTGCATCATTCCATATTCAATACCATTGTGTATCATTTTAACGTAATGACCTGCGCCGCTCTCGCCGCAGTATGTATATCCTCCTTCAGGTGCCAAAGATTCAAATACGGGATAAACATATTCAATTGCAGCCTTGCTTCCTCCGGACATCAGGCTGTAGCCGTTTTTAAGTCCCCATATTCCTCCGCTTGTCCCGCAATCTATGAGATCAATTCCGAATTCTTTAAGTGCTTTGCCGCGTTCTGCAGTTGTTTTCCAGTATGAATTCCCGCCATCAATAATTATATCTCCGGATTTAAGAAGGTTTTTGAGCGATTCAATGTTTTGATCAACGGGCTTTCCGGAAGGTACCATTAGCCAAATAATTTTCTTTTCAGGAAGTTTATTTACCATATCATGAAGCGATACTGAACGCTCTGCACCCTTGGTTACGGCAAGCTCAACTTCAGGCTCAGTAAGGTTATATACAACAACTTCATGTCCAAAGCTCAGCAGGCGTTCAACCATGCTGCCGCCCATTTTCCCCAGACCAACAAATCCGATTTTCATTTTTGAGTCCTGTTTTTAGGTTTATTTGAAAAATTAGTTTCAATATAAAATAACATTCTTAACCATAAAAGTCACAGAAGCATATTAATATTTGCTAACCAATAAGGTTAAAATTCAAAATTCAGATATTTATCAATATTATGATTGACAATAATCATATTTTCCGGCGGCTTCTTGCTCTATATTTGAATACAATCCAATACTGCGAGCATTTCCGGTAATTGATTTGCCGGGATATCAGCCCGAAGCAGAAGGGAGATATGAAAAATGCCAATGATGATATCAGATAACTGCATGAATTGCGGTATTTGTGAAATTCTGTGCCCCTATAATGCTATTTATCCCGGCGGTGTGAACTGGCGAAAGATCCATAACAGGTACTTCATTTTTTGCGATGAAGAACTAATGCATGATGATTTCTGGTCACCCAGCCATTATTATGTTGTTCCTGATAAATGTACTGAGTGTGTGGGGAAGTATCCTGAACCGATTTGCAGGACTGCATGCACAAAAAATGCGATGTTTACGGATAGGGAACGCTGGGAAAGTGAAGAACATTTATATGCAAAGAAGGAATACCTGGAGACAATGCCGGGAATGACCTGATCATGGAAAATTATTCAATACATAATCACAATCACACAAAGTCAGCAGGGGGCTATGCTGAAAGGTTGATCATACACAGAAACTCAAAGAACATACTTTCGATCCTGTTTGATGAGGTAAATTACAGTGAAGAGAAATTCAATTTGCTGAAAAAAGAATTGCAAACTGTCCACAGGCATCATTATTTTTCCTATGGTGAGCAATCCAACGAAGTATTCAGCAGCTACACATGATGTTGCATAACTAAATCACTTTCAGTTTGTTTATATGCCAGATCTCATCAGAATATTCTTTTATTGCCCTGTCGCTTGAGAACTTTTCCATCCTGGCTGAGTTGACTATAGACATCCGGGTCCACATATCGGTATTCATGTATGCAAGTTCGGCTCTTTTCTGAGCGGTGGTATAAGCCGCGAAATCTTCCATAACGAAGTAATAATCTCTGTAAAGAAGCTCATTTACTATAGGATCGAAAATGCCGTGCTCGTTTTTGTTAAAATAATTGGTCTTTAGCATATCAATTATCATCTTAAGCTCAGGATTTGTTTCGTAATATTTTATTGGTGTATATCCGTTTTTCCGGGATGCCATTATCTCATCAGAAGTTAATCCGAAGATAAAAATGTTGTCATCACCAACCTCTTTTTTAATCTCCACGTTAGCACCGTCAAGAGTCCCTATCGTAACTGCGCCGTTTAAAGCAAATTTCATATTACCGGTACCGGACGCTTCAAACCCAGCTGTTGAAATCTGTTCCGAAAGGTCACTTGCCGGTATAATACGTTCTGCAAGAGTAACTCCATAATTCTTGATAAAAAGGATTTTCAATTTATCGCCAATAATAGGATCATTGTTGACATGTTCAGCTACAGAATTGATTAGCTTAATAATGGTTTTAGCCATAAAATAGCTAGGCGCCGCCTTACCTCCAAATATTACAGTCCTTGGCAGCAAAAACTCATTTGGCGAGTTTTTTATCCGGTTATAAAGCGAAATTACGTGAAGGATGTTTAGCAGCTGCCTTTTGTATTCATGGAAGCGCTTCACCTGTGCATCAAAAATAGAATTCGGATTTATTTTAACATTATGGTTCTTTGCAATAAACTCGATAAGCCTTAATTTATTTGCATGTTTTATACTGCGCCATCTGCTTTTGAACGATTCATCATCTGTAAATGATTCGATTTTTCTCAGTTCCGATAGGTCAGTTACCCATTTGTTACCAATCTTTGAGGTAATCAGTTCAGACAAGTCCGGATTGGCCTGCAGCAGAAACCTCCGAATTGAAATTCCGTTGGTCTTATTGTTAAATTTTCCGGGCATATAAGAATTCAGATCGGGGAAAATATATTTTTTCAGTATATCAGTATGCAGCTCAGCTACTCCGTTTGTAGAGTGACTTCCAATTATAGCAAGGTTTGCCATTTTTACTGAATTACCGTGATGATCCTGTTTAATTATTGCCATCTTTGAAAGCACTGAATTATCTGAAGAATATTTTTCTTTGATCTCTTCTGTAAATCTTCGGTTTATTTCTGTAACGATCTGCATATGGCGGGGGAGCAGTGCCTGCAGAAGACTCTCGGTCCATTCTTCAAGAGCTTCAGGTACAATGGTGTGATTTGTATAAGCAAATACTTTCAGCGTAATTTCCCATGCTTCATCCCACTCAAGTCCTTCATCATCCATAAGTATTCTCATGAGATCAGGTATCGCGATCGCAGGATGGGTATCGTTCAGCTGTATTGCGGCTTTCTCCGGCAGCAGGCTGAAATCTGTATTATGCATTTTGAAATTATAGATGATATCCTGCAGAGTAGCAGAGACGAAAAAATACTGCTGTCTCAGCCTGAGAATCTTTCCTTGCGGAATTGAATCGTTGGGGTACAATACTTTTGAAATAGTTTCGCTGAGATTCTTGTTTTCTACAGCAGAAAGATAGTTTCCCTGGTTGAAATTGTTTAAATTGAATTCGTCGGTGGACTTTGCCTGCCACAATCTTAATGTATTAACGGTTTTGTTCTGATATCCCGGAACAGGAACGTCATTGGCAATAGCAAGAACATCATCGGTATTGATCCAGGTATATCTTGTTCTTCCGGTCTCATCAAAATATGTTGATACAGTCCCATTGAACTTAATTGTATAAGTAAACTCAGGTCTAACAACTTTCCACGGGTTTCCGTATCTGAGCCAGTGATCAGGCTTTTCAATCTGGTATCCGTTTTCTAAATCCTGCTCAAAAATGCCGTATTCATAGAGTATTCCGTAACCGCACGCCGGCAGTTCCAGGGTTGCAAGCGACTCCATATAACATGCAGCAAGTCTGCCCAAACCGCCGTTTCCAAGCCCCATATCCGGCTCTTCACGCATAATCCTGTCAAGATCGAAACCGAAGCTTTCAAGCAGTTTTCTGCATTCTTCGTACAATCCAAGATTAATCAGGGAGTTTCCCAACAGACTTCCCATAAGAAATTCAAGTGAGAGGTAATGAACTTTTTTTACATTATTTATATTATACTCGCTCTGGGTTTTAAGCCAGTTGCGAGTAAGCCTGTCTCTGACTGCCAGAGAGATCGCTTCAAGAACATCATGATCAGTCACGGAAGTCCGGTCTTTAACCAGGTCGAACTCAAGTCTTTCGGCAAATTGTGTTACAAAAGAACTTTGTTTTACTTTAGCTCCGTCAGTAAAAAATATCGATTTGTTATTATCTTTCATAAATAATATTTGTAATGATCAAATGTGGCAAGGGTAAAAAGCATACTTTCAGCCCTTATAGATGAAGTCCTTTTCAATATTCCTGAAAAGCGGAGCTTCAAGATCCTTCGGTGAAACAAGCGGCTCGGTTATGTTCCAATCTATATTAAGCTCTTTATCGTTAAACACAATCGCCCGTTCACTGCTTTTATCGTAGTAATTTGTGCACTTATAATGGAAGATTGCAATATCTGAAAGAACTGAAAAACCATGGGCAAATCCAGGAGGTATCCACAATTGTTCATGATTTTCCTCGGAAAGCTCAGTGGCAACATATTTACCATATGTGGGAGAGCCAAAGCGGATATCTACGGCTACATCAAGTACTCTTCCGTAAACCACCTGGCATAATTTACCCTGCGCAAAATTACCTGCCTGGTAGTGGAGCCCTCTGACTGTATTTTTCTTTGAACGGGAAATATTATCCTGAACAAAATCAAGATCGATACCTCTTTCAGCAAATATTTTCTTCCGGAATGATTCAAGAAAGTAACCTCTGTCGTCATTAAAGACCTTTGGAGTAATTATAAGTACATCTTTGAGCTTTGTTTCCTGGATTTCCATTTGCCGTTATTTATTTTTCCTGTCATTAAGTATTTTTACCAGGTACTCTCTATACGCGCACTTTGGCATCTTTAAAACAACATCTTCAAATTGTGTAAGCTCTATAAAATTCATATGCAGAGATATTTCCTCAAGGCATGCAACTTTAAGCCCCTGCCGGTCCTCAATAGCACCAAAAAAATTTGAAGCCTGTAGTAATGATTCAGGTGTACCAGTATCCAGCCAGGCAACACCACGGCTGATTTTTTCAACATTAAGTTCACCCCGTTTCATATATTCTACATTAACATCTGTTATCTCAAGCTCGCCGCGCGGTGAAGGTTTCAGGTTCTTTGAGATTTCCACAACATTGTTATCATAAACATACAATCCGGGAACTGCAAAATCTGATTTCGGTTTAGCAGGCTTCTCCTCAATTGAAATAGCCTTTCCGTTTTCATCAAATTCTACTATACCATAACGTTCAGGATCGGTTACTCTGTACCCAAATACGGTGGCCCCGGAGCTTCTTTCAAGTGCACGATGGAAAAAATCAAGTTTTCCGTAGAATATGTTGTCTCCAAGTATCAAAGTTACATCGTCATTTCCGATGAACTTATCACCAAGAATGAAAGACTCAGCAATTCCATTCGGTGCAGACTGAAGAACATATTCGATCTTTAGACCTAAATGACTTCCATCAGCAAACAACTTTTTATAGAAAGGTATAGTCTCCTCATTTGAAATTATGAGAATTTCCTTTATACCGCCCAACATCAAAATGGAGAGTGGATAGTAAATTAATGGTTTATCATATATTAAGGTCAATTGTTTGCTGTAAAGCTGGCTAATAGGGTACATCCTTGAACCTGCTCCGCCTGCTAATATTATGCCCTTCATAGTGCGTTCTTTTACATGTAAAATTGTTATGAATTTGCAAAGATAATTTTACTTATTTATTATTACAATGAAATAAAAACAGAGATTTCTTCTGCAATTTTGGAGCAAAATGTGATTATTTACCTACCATTTTAGTCTCCTGCAAATTTTTTTACCGGTAATCTCAGAAGAAAAAAATGGACTGAGCTTAACGAATCTTATTCATATTTTTGTAAAATGAAGACAATAGAAGTGAAATTCAAAAATTCCCGCGGACATAAACTTGCAGGCAAGATTGATATGCCGTATAATGAGCATATCAGTTCATTTGCCGTTTTTGCTCATTGTTTCACTTGTTCAATGGAGCTGAAAGCAATTGCTAACATAAATAAAGCGTTAACAAAGCACGGAATTGCCGTTTTACGTTTCGATATGACAGGAATTGGCGAAAGTGAAGGCAGTTTCCCGGATACTAACTTCACAACACAGATTGATGATTTGGTATCAGCGGCAGCGTTTCTTTCAGAAAATTATGCCCCACCGGAATTATTGATCGGACACTCTTTAGGCGGCTCTGCTGTTCTGTTTGCATCAAAACAGATCGGCTCAGCGCGCGCATTGGTTACTATTGCTTCACCGGAGGAGCCATCCAACCTTGCTGCAAAGCTCAGGAAAACCAGGGATAGATGCATCAAAATGGGAGTAGCTGAAACAGAGATTGGCGGA
This sequence comes from Ignavibacteria bacterium, assembly GCA_041859235.1. Lineage (GTDB taxonomy): Bacteria > Bacteroidota > Ignavibacteria > Tepidaquicellales > OLB5 > OLB5. The sequence goes on from JBHEKV010000007.1 coordinate 20,874, forward strand.
GTGAAATTTAATTTTAAGCCGCAATTCTTCAGTGATATCGAAAAGTATAGTGCAGCAGAATTGCAGAAGGATATTCACCTCCCTTATCTGGTATTGCACTCTACAGCGGATACATATTCAGATATAGAAAATGGTTTAAAACTTTTCAAAAGAGCAAATCAGCCAAAGAGTTTTATCTCACTGGATAAGATTGACCATTTAATGCTTCAGAAGGAAGATGCCAATTATGTTGGTGAAATCATTGCGGCCTGGACTAAGAAATACCTGGTTATAAACGATAAGTAACCTTCATGGGATTTGGCTCAGTAAGTTAAAAACTGCGTTCATTTTACAATTAAAAACCCGGAAGCAATAAATCACTTCCGGGTTTAGCATGAAAAAAATCGGCAAACTGCAGGTTCTAAAGGAGAAAACAATACAGGAGGAAATCAGCGAGTCGAGCGATTTCACATGCTGCTTACCAGGAGGCAGTTTAGGTAAACAGCGATTTGTTTCTTTTGTGATACCAGCCTACAGCCTGCCAATTATAATAACACAGACACGATTAAAATAATTTCAATTGCCTTAATAATTTTATGAAATTTGCGTTTTGTTTTGAATATCTAATGAATTTTCGGTATATTTAGCAAAATTATGCAGGAAAATGAATTTTTTAAGGATAAAGATAAGTTCTCAGAAGCTGAAAAACAGAGAGCTTCCCACAGTCTTTGGTATTATTCCTGGATAAGATTCAAGAGAAATAAGCTTGCAATGGCCGGACTTATTACCCTTATCTTGCTGATATTAATTGCTGTTACTGCCCCAATTCTTGCTCCTTTTGATCCAAACGACCAGACTTTGGAATATGCGACAAAACCTTCAGGGTTTAATGGAAATGTGCTTTTAAAAAAGGCACTGGAAGGAACTGATTTCATTCCTATAAAAAATATTATCAGGGTTTCTGCCGATACAGTTTTTTTTAATGATTACAGTGGTTCAGAAAGAACGATTGCGAAAAATGAACTTGTTGACGGTGATGAATCTTCGTGGCACATTCAACCAACTTACCTGCTTGGTACCGATAGGTACGGACGTGATATACTCAGCAGGCTGATATATGGCAGCCGAATTAGTCTATCAGTTGGTGTCATATCAGAAAGTATCGCGATTTTTATTGGGGTATTGCTCGGTGCACTTGCGGGTTATTTTCGGGGAAAAACAGATGCTGTTATAATGTGGTTCATAAACGTTGTCTGGTCATTTCCTTCTATATTGTTCATAATAGCCCTGTCAGTTGTACTGGGAAAAGGTTTTTGGCAGTCATTTGTCGCAATCGGTCTTACCGGCTGGGTAGATATTGCGAGGATAGTGAGGGGACAGTTCTTTTCGCTGCGCGAAACTGAATATGTAGAAGCTACCCGTGCGCTGGGATACAGGTCGACCCGTATTATTTTCAGGCATATTTTACCTAATACGATAGGACCTATCATAGTTACAGGTACCGCAGGTCTTGCGACTTCTATAATATTTGAGGCAAGTCTGAGTTTTCTGGGGCTTGGTGTACAGCCGCCAACCGCAAGCTGGGGTCAAATGGTTTTTGACGGATATAAGTATATTGTTGCAGGAACAAACTACGGATTGGCATTGTATCCTTCGCTTGCTATTATGATCACTGTTTTTGCCGTTAACCTGATAGGTGACGGATTAAGAGACGCTTTTGACCCTAAGATGAGAAGGTAATTTCATTGTTTTATTTTAAACCCTGTTGTTAACTATTACGGAAATTTTGAATGCTCACACATGATAGATGAACTGAAACACTTATTATTCCTTACCAGGATCGATGGGCTGGGAACTGTCCGCATAAAAAGACTCATTGAAAATTTCGGATCTGCCGCCGGTGTATTTGATGCATCACAAAAAGAGCTTTCAGGGATAGAAAATATAAGCGAAAAAACTGCGCTTTCAATCCTGAATTCGTTTAGAAATTTCAGGGAATTTGATCAGGTATATGAAGTCTACGCAGCTAAAGCCGAAAGTTATGGTATTACTATTATTCCTTTATCTGATAGCAGGTATCCCGAACTCTTGAAGAAGATATACGACCCTCCTGTAATTCTTTATTTGAAAGGAAGTTATAAGCCTGAAGATATTCAGAATTCTATCGGGATCGTAGGCACAAGGAAACCTACTGATTACGGGAAAAAGATGGCGGAGAGGTTTGCCGAGGAGCTTTCATCTGCGGGTATAAGTGTTATAAGCGGTTTCGCAAGAGGAGTAGATACCTTTGCGCATAAAGCAGTTCTTAGAAATAAGAATTCAACAGCAATTACTGCAGCCGTGTTTGGCTGCGGTGTAGATATGATCTACCCGCCGGAAAACAAAGCGCTTTACGAGGAAATGTGCGAGAAAGGACTTCTCATTTCTGAATACGAGATATCTGCATTTCCGGATGCTGTTAATTTTCCTAAAAGGAACAGGATAATAAGCGGTCTTTCACTCGGAACGATAGTTATTGAAAGTGATATTGATGGCGGTGCCCTGATAACCGCGAGAACTGCCCTGGATCAGTCCAGAGAAGTGTTTGCAGTCCCGGGGTATGTAACATCAAAGGCAAGCCATGGCACTAATGCTTTGATAAAGAACGGACAGGCAAAGCTGGTGGAGAATCTTGATGACGTTCTGGTTGAGATAAGTAATAAAATTACCGGCTTGAAACTTTCATCAATGAATGGAAATTCACTTACTGTACAGACTATTCCGGAATTGAGCGGTAATGAAAAGCTGGTTTATGACACTTTTTTGATGACAATTGAGCCTGTACATATTGATGCTATATCAGAGAAATCGGGATTGAATATTTCAGATTCATTGGTAACATTGCTGAATATGGAATTCAAAGGAATAGTGGAACAGCTTCCCGGCAAAAGGTTCAGGATCAGGAATTAACACAGAATTTAGAAAAGTATTAAGAAATTGCTCAAAAATTCACAAGGACAAATATTACAGCAAAAACTCTCGCCTCAGGCTATTCAGGCACAGTTGCTGCTTGCAATACCAACAATTGCGCTTGAGCAGGAAATAAAAAAACAGCTTGAAGATAACCCGGTCCTAGAGGACGGCCAGGAATCTGAAGAGAAGATAGCCAGGGAAAACACCGCAGATGAAAACTATGGAAGCGATTTGTGGAGCGATTACCAGGGTAAACAGAACTACAGCAGTAATTTTTCAGGGACTGATGAAGAAAGAACCGATTATCTGCTGAACAGGCAGGGAAGGCAGAAAGAGACACCTCTTGAGCAGATCTACCGGATGGGATTAGAAAGTAATGAACTGATTATCGCGGAAGAGATACTTGGCAATATAGAAGATGACGGCTACCTTAGGATCTCATTGAATGAAATTGCGGAAGATATTTCAGAAAAGTACAAAATTGAGCCTAACATCAGCAAAATTGAAAGTGTGCTCAAAATAGTTCAAAATCTTGATCCCCCCGGAATTGCAGCGAGAAATCTGCAGGAGTGCCTTTCGATACAATTAAATGACCGCTCGAACGGCTTAACAGATAATGACCGTTTTTTGTGTACAAGAATGATCAATGATCATTTTGAGGAGTTTAAACTGAAACATTTCGAGAAACTTTCGAAACTGCTGAATGTAAAACTACTTAAGATAAATGAGCTGTTTGAGATAATTCATAAGCTTAACCCGGCTCCCGGAAAGCAGGATATTGCCGCCGATTATATCATCCCTGATTTCTTGGTGAAGGAGAGTGATGGCGCGCTTGAAGTTGAACTGACAGGTGATTCCCGCCCGGGAATAAGGATAAGCAAAAAGTATCTTGATATGATGAAGGATAAGTCAACCGGAAAGGATACAAAAGAATTCCTGAAAAGCAAGGTCGATTCTGCAAAATGGTTCATAAATTCAATTCAACAAAGAAGAGATACCATGCTGAAGATAATGAATGCTATTGTGAAAAGGCAGCATGAGTTTTTCATAACACACGGTGAAAACCTGAAACCTATGTTTGAAAAGGATATAGCTGAAGATGTGGGAATGGATATATCTACTGTCAGCAGAGTTGTAAGGGGTAAGTATGCGCAGACAGATTTCGGAATTTACGAGCTGAAATATTTCTTTTCATCCGCTATGAAAACCGGCAGCGGTGAGGACGTCTCTAACAAGATCTTCATGGAAAGAATCAGAGATTTAATTGAAAATGAAGATAAAGCTAAACCGCTAAGTGATGACAAAATAGCAGAATTGATGAATAAGGAAGGATACAGTCTTGCACGAAGAACTGTGGCTAAATATCGTGAAAATATGAAGATACCCAAGGCTACATTAAGAAGAAAAATCATATTGAACTAATTGGAATATCTGTGAATATTAGTATTTGGTAATGGAATTATATTGCTAAATTACTGATTTTATAAAGAAAAGAACACTAAGGCAGCATTAATAAGGAGCATATTTTGAAGAATAAAATACTCAGTACTACAGTAATTGGACTGATAAAAGACGGCAAGGCGGCAATGGGAAGTGACGGACAGGTTACAGTATCGAATACTGTACTTAAGCACAATACAAAAAAAGTGAGAAAAATATATAAGGATAAAGTGCTTGCTGGTTTTGCCGGCTCAACAGCTGATGCACTTACGCTTTTTGAAAAATTTGAAGCTAAGCTTGAACAGTATAAAGGTAACCTGCCGCGTGCTGCGGTAGAGCTTGCCAAGGATTGGCGGACAGACAGGTATTTGCGCAGACTGGAAGCGCTGCTGGCTGTTATGGATAGCACTCATGCCTTCATAATTTCAGGCAACGGAGATGTGATTGAGCCGGATGACGGAATCGTAGCTATTGGCTCAGGTGGAAGCTTCGCGACTGCCGCCGCAAGAATGCTTGTAAAATATTCTCAGCTGCCCGCGGTTGAAATCGTGAAGGAATCGCTTAGCACCGCAGCGGATATTTGTATTTATACAAACCATAACGTAACCATAGAAGAGCTGTAAAAGACCCTTTTATTTATAAACTTTGAAAGAAAGAACAAAATTCTAAAATGTCAGAAAAAACAGAAGATAACATAATTACAGAAAATTTTGATAACCGGACTGAGGATAAAACGACTTCGAACGGAAAGCCTGAAAAAAAGACCAGGCAGAGGAAAGAATTGAAGAATGAATCTAAACAGCTTGACAAAGAGCTTACACCCTCCCAGATAGTTGCTGAACTTGATAAATATATCATTGGACAAAATAACGCCAAAAAATCTGTCGCAATTGCTCTGCGTAACAGGTGGAGAAGAAAACAGATACAGGACAGCCTGCGTGAAGAGATTATGCCTAATAATATTATCCTTATTGGACCCACGGGTGTAGGAAAGACTGAAATTGCAAGGAGACTTGCAAAACTTTCAAATGCGCCGTTCATAAAGGTCGAAGCGTCGAAATTTACGGAGGTTGGATATGTAGGCAGAGATGTCGAATCGATAGTGCGTGAGCTTACTGATCTTGGGGTGAGCATGGTTAAATCTGAAAGAAGCATTGAAGTGCAGAAGAAAGCAGAGTACCTTGCGGAAGAGCGCATACTTGATATACTGCTTCCTCCTGTCAAGAAGAAACATGATGATGGCGCAGCGGCACAAGCTACTCTTGGCTTTTCGTCTCCCGCGCCAACCGCCGAAGAAGAAAAAGAAGATAACTTTAAGACCCGTGAGAAATTCCGTGAAAAACTGCACAGGGGAGAGCTTGACGAAAGAGTAATTGAAATTGATGTCAGCGGTGACGGAATGCCTATGATGCAGGTAATGGGGCCGATAGGGCTGGACGATATTGGTGTTAATCTGCAGGATCTATTCAGCAGCGTAATGCCGAAGAAGATGAAAAAGCGTAAAATGACGGTTAAAGAAGCGCGTGTTGTGCTTGTTCAGGAAGAGGCTCATAAACTTATAGATATGGATTCAGTGATTAAAGAAGCTGTCACCAGGGTTCAGGAATATGGAATTGTATTCATTGATGAGATCGATAAGATCGCAGGTCCCCAGGGAAAAGGGCAGGGACCTGATGTATCCCGCGAGGGTGTTCAGCGTGACCTGCTTCCGATCGTTGAAGGCTCAAGTGTCACAACAAAATACGGATCAGTAAAAACTGATCACGTCCTGTTTATTGCCTCAGGTGCATTTCATGTGGCAAAACCTAGTGACCTGATACCGGAATTGCAGGGCAGGTTCCCTATAAGGGTTGAACTGAACAGCCTGACAGAAGAGGATTTTGTGAAGATACTTACACAGCCTCAGAACGCATTGCTTAAACAGTATGAGGCACTGCTTAATTCCGAAGGTGTTGAATTGAGTTTTGAAGATGACGGAATACTTGAAGTTGCCAAGATAGCCGCTGAAGTGAACGAACAGGTCGAAAATATCGGGGCAAGAAGATTGCATACGATACTTTCAACTGTACTTGAAGAGATACTGTACAATACCCCTGATAAAAACAGGGAAAAGAAGATAGTGGTTGATAAAGAACTTGTAAATGAGAAACTAAAGGATATTGTAAAGAACAGGGACTTAAGCAGGTATATTCTGTAATATTTTATTATCTTTGTATCAGTTATTAATGAATTTATTTGAGGAGAACCAAATGAAATTTACTTTTTCTGTATTTGCAGTATTATTATTGCTGAGTGTTACAGTTTACTCACAGAACAGCGGCGGACTAAAGCTGAAAGATAGCAAGAGCTATTTTAAAAGTATGGCGCCCGCATCAGAAATTGAAAAAAAAGATCTTAAAAGTAATTTCAGCAGGAATTATCAGCTAAAGACCCGCAAAACAGTGACTTCGTATTTCGGAGCAGGGTATTCTTTTATGATATTCACTAACAAGTATATGAGTTCTGCGTTCCCAATTCTTGATACAAGGAATGGAACATTTCTAACCAACATCAATCTGTTTTTTGGCTTTTCAATTGCGAAAGCAGTTACACTTGAATTTTCTCCGACAATATTATTTACCAGCAATAATAAGCAGGTAGATTAT
>JBHEKV010000015.1:0-8058 GCA_041859235.1 Ignavibacteria bacterium
GATACATACACCGGTATATGCCAGGATGAATTTACAATAGGTATGAGCATTTTTACGCCCACATAGCATAAAATAATACCAACTCCCTTCTTTACGAACTCAAACTTGTCAGCAACTGCTGAAAGCAAGAAGTACATTGAACGTAAGCCTAGCACAGCAAGTATGTTAGATGAGAATACAATGAAAGGATCGGTAGTAATTGCGAAAATAGCCGGAATTGAATCTATTGCAAAAACAAGGTCAGTAGATTCAAGGACCAGCAGACAAACAAAAAGCGGCGTAGCGTATTTTATGCCGTCTTTTTTTACGAAGAATTTTTCACCGTGATAATCTGTTGTAGTTCTGTAAAATCTTTTGAATAACCTGAGTACTTTGTTGTTTTCAGGGTGTATTTCCTTATCTTTTCCAAATGCCATCTGGTAGCCTGAATAGATAAGAATAGCGCCGAAGAAAAAGAGAACAAAACTAAAAGTTGAAATAAGTGCTGACCCAAGAAGGATAAAAACACCGCGAAGGATAATTACTCCTATTATACCCCAATTCAGAACTCTTCTTTGAGCATGAAAGGGGATCTTGAAATACTTAAAAAGCACAAGGAAAACAAATAGATTATCTACGCTTAATGATTCTTCTATGATATAACCTGTAAGGAATTCAATTGCTTTTTGCTGGCCTAAAAAATAATACACACCTGCATTGAAGGCTAATGCAATACTTATCCAGAATATAACCCACTTGAGCGCTTTTTTAGGTTCCATTTAGATTTTAATGCGGACTATTATTGAGGGATCTCGTTATTTGGCGAAGTAAATTCAAAACTACTTGTTTTGTCATTCCATTTTATTTCAGCTTCATCGCTTTCAGATTTTCCGTACTCATTTGCCATAACAATATTGATCACCAGCGGTTTTTTTGTTGAATCAAACCTTATTATGTAGCCGTTCTTTGCGTCAACCTGTTCAACCAGATTACCCTTTGAATTGGATATCTTATCTTCCATTTTTAATAAAACTTTCCATCCATCAGTTTCCTTCTGCATAAAACTACCGCGTTTTATCCAGTAGCTGTTGTCAGTCTGCTTCATCACAATTGCGGCAATTGCTGATTGTTTGCCGTTGCCAAGCAGGTCTCCTTTTGCAATTACCTTCACTTCATCACCATATAATGTCAGGGCAAACTTCTTTTCGTCTTCAATATTGGTTAAGCTTGATTGCGTTTGTTTTGTATCTTTGCCGCAGGCGTTCAAGAATATAATTATGGCTAAAAATGAGGCAAAATTGAGGAAAATCTTCATTTTGATGGATTTTAGTTTTAATGTATTACAAATATAACCAGAGTAAAATTCAGGTTAAAGGGAAAATAACCGGCAATTGTTTTGCATTTTCTGCTCTGATGATGCTTACATTTCTATTTCACTTTTTATATTCAGCCTTATTAAGTAACTTTGCACTTAATCAATACAAAATATGGGACTTTTTGATAAATTAAAGCAGGGTTTGAAGAAAACCCATGAGAATATATTCAATAAAATTGATAAGCTTGTTAATGCCAAAAGCGATATTGATGATGATTTCCTTGATAACCTCGAAGAAATTCTTTTAAGCTCTGATGTAGGTGTAAATACCACTGAAAAGATAATCAAAAATCTTAAGGAGCGCGTAAAAGAAGAAAAGTACGAGCGCACAGACCAGCTTCAGGCAATCTTACGGGATGAACTGAAGAAAGCTTTCGTCAGCGGTAATGGTGAAATAAAAGAGCCGTTTAAAGTTGATAAGAAGCCCTATGTTATAATAGTAATTGGTGTAAACGGTGTGGGCAAAACGACTTCAATTGGTAAGCTTGCATACAACTATAAGAATGCGGGGTACTCCGTGCTTATAGGTGCGGCTGATACTTTCCGCGCGGCTGCAAACGAACAGCTAGAAACGTGGGCAAAACGTTCAGGCACTGATATTATTCAGTTAGCTCAAGGGTCAGACCCCAGCGCTGTTGTTTACAATACAATACAATCAGGTATAGCCAAAGGTTATGATGTAGTTATAATTGATACTGCCGGCAGGCTACATACCAAAGTTAACCTTATGGAAGAACTCAGTAAGATAAACCGTGTAATACAAAAACAGCTTCCCGAAGCGCCGCACGAAGTACTGCTTGTGCTTGATGCCACTACGGGTCAGAATGGTATGACGCAGGCCAGAGAGTTCAGTAATTCAATTCCGCTAACAGGACTTGTACTTACAAAACTTGACGGTACGGCAAAAGGCGGAATTGTTCTGAAGATAAGCAGTGAAATGAAGATTCCCGTTAAATACATTGGCGTTGGTGAACAAATTGATGACCTGCAGGTTTTTGATAAGGAAAGTTTTGTTCACGCTTTGCTTGAAGATTAGCAATATATCCTGAGCGACTGCCGAAGGCAGGAGAGCCTGCCTGCCGAAACGGCAGTTCAGGCAGGAAGGATCCCATTCGGTTTGCTTTGATTCTTATTTAACCATGTCCAGCCAAATTAAAATATTACCCCAGTTCATTGCTAACCGAATAGCGGCAGGAGAAGTTGTTGGCAGACCCGAAGCAGTTGTAAAAGAACTCATAGAAAATTCAATTGATGCCGGTGCGGCCTCTGTTCAGTTAATAATCCGGGATGCAGGCAAAGCGCTAATACAGGTTATAGATAACGGCAGCGGAATGAACGAAGATGATGCTATCCTGAGCTTTCAACGGCATGCGACAAGCAAAATTTCTGTTGCTGATGACCTTGAGCATATCACAACACTCGGCTTCAGGGGTGAGGCCCTTGCTTCAATTGCGGCTGTTGCGCAGGTTGAGCTTAAAACGCGAACTGCAGAAGATGAACTTGGTACTCTCATCAAAAATCACGGAAATGAAATTGTTGAGCATACTAAAGTGCAGACCGAAAAAGGTACATCAATTGCCGTAAGGAATCTTTTTTACAATACACCCGCACGCAGGAATTTTTTAAAGACCAACCAAACGGAATTCAGGCATATTTACGATACATTTACCAGGCTTGCAATTGCGAATCCCGCTTGTGCGTTTTCATTTATTAATGAAGATGAAGAAATCTTCGATCTGCCTGCTCAGCCTTTGATTGAAAGACTTACAGCTATATTCGGCAAAGAAGCAGGTGATAACCTGCTTGAAGTTGAGCATTCAAATGAACTGCTTTCATTGAAGGGTTATATATCCAAACCCAGTTTTACCAAAAAAAGCAAACAGGACCAGAATCTGTATTTAAACAACCGTTACGTTGTGAGCAAAGCTTTATCATTTGCAGTACACTCTGCTTATGAGGACCTTGTTGATAAGGGCGACTACCCGAATTTTTTCCTTTTCTTAACACTTGATCCCGAAAAGTTTGATATTAATGTGCACCCCTCGAAACTGGAAGTGAAGTTTGAAGAAGAGCGCGCATTATTCAGTTTTGTACGAAGAGGTGTATGGAGTACACTTGAGAAAAATGATTTGATAGTAAAAGTTAAAATTCCTGAGACCGCGGGATTTGATGTGGGTCAGAATAAGCCTGTATATAATGCCAATATTTTTAAATCCTCAAATTTTACGGGCAAAACGCCGCAAAGCGGCGGATTTACATTCAAAAAGCATGAAGGCTCTGAAAGTGAATCAATGATAATTCATGAAATGTTCGGGAAGAATTCGAAATCAGCATTTGAATTTACTGATGAAGGTATAATTGAGCCAGCCAAAACGCCGCTTGATGAAAAACTGTATAAAGAGCCTGATACTGACAGCCTGGTAAACAAGAATGAAATATGGCAGTTCCAGAGAAAATATATTATGTATCAGCTTGAAAGTACTTTGATGATAATTGATCAGCATGCTGCACATGAAAGAATATTATACGAACAGGCAATAGATAGACTTAACTCAAACGCCAATTTAACACAGCAGCTGCTGATCCCAATATATGCTGAGCTTAACCCGGTTGATTATGAAGTGGTGAAATCAATTGTTGCGGAGCTTGGTTCATTGGGATTTGATCTTGAAGTGCAAAGCAAACGCAAAGTCAAAATTAAAGGAATACCTTCTGATGTTAGAATTGGTGATGAAGGAAAGATTCTTCAGGAACTGATAGATCAATTCAAAGAGTATGATATCAAGCTGAATCTTGAAAAGCGTGATAACCTGGCAAAATCATATGCATGCAAGCATGCTATTAAAGCTGGTGATCATTTAACGGAAGGTGAAATGCTCAATCTTATAGATAAGCTGTTTTCGGTTAAGATGCCGTATGTTTGTCCGCACGGCAGACCCACAATCGTAAAACTTTCAATGGATGAGCTTGATAAAATGTTTTACAGAACAGGGATTTAAATTATAAGACTTCAAAAGTCAACAGACTTTTGAAGTTGTTTACTTCAGCAATATCCCGGGCAACTCGTCAATTGAATCAACCATAAACGCAATCCCTTCAAATTCATCTTTTCCTAAATATTCTTTTACCCAGCCGGGCGTATGTTTGTGCACTTTCTGAATTACTTTCAGTTTCGAAAATCTTTCATCGTTCATACGCAAATAAAGTGGCAGGGCAAGATCGAGCGAAAACACATCGCCAATTACATAATCGGGTTTTTCACTAAGCAGTACTTTAAAATAATTTTTCCTTCTCAGATTCACTTTAAAGCGTTTGGTGATTTCCATTGATTCCGGAAGCTCTTTAAACGAGTTATCAACTACAAATTTTTTGGCATCACCTATAGCGTGCAATCTGCCTCTCACGATCGCGTTTTCATTTGTTACTGTCTTTCCCGCCTTGCGGAAAAGGTGTTCGATCTTTTCAGTCTTTGAGTTCGAGACAACTACTATTTCAACACCGGCTGAATTCAGTTTTTTTATGATATTCCCGGCGGTTTCAACCGGTTTCAATTTACCTTCAAGTTTGAACTGTGTTGTTGACTTCATGAAGCATTCGTTAGAATATTCAGCAAGCGACATGCCGCCTTTTTTTATTATGGCATCCTTAATTCTTGCAAGTTCCTGTTTAAAATGCGAGTAGGACCTTTTGCTTGCGGCCCTGTTAATGTAATCAAAAATGGCGTTGTTATCGCCAAACGGATCTTCCTGGTAATAACATGAAATGTTCCCCTCCCAAAACCAGCCATATTCATAGGGAGTGTTATCCATATCTCTTTTAGCCTCCTGAAGCAAGTCATCAATATCTTTTGGTGTATCGCCTGTCAGTGCTGCGGTTGCAGTCAAAATATAATTCCATACATAACCGGCTTCAATATCCTGGTTAGTCCAAACTCCGTCAAAATCTGAAATTAATTTAACAATAGCCATATTATGCTTTTTAAATTACTGTAAATGTATTATTTTCGGGGATTAATTTTCAAATTTAACATTAATCTTCAATTAATTTAATGCAAGAATCCGGTTCAAAAAATACTTCAGGCGGCGATGTGAATTCAGAAGGTCACAAAAAAAATGTTTCGGCAATTGTTATTGTTGCCGCGCTTGGATATTTTGTGGATATTTATGACCTTATTCTTTTCAGTATTGTAAGAATATCATCACTCAAATCACTTGGGGTAACGGGTGATGCGCTTCTTTCAGACGGTGTAATGCTGCTTAATATGCAGATGGCGGGAATGTTAATTGGCGGAATTTTGTGGGGAATACTTGGCGATAAACGCGGGAGAATATCAGTACTGTTCGGTTCAATTATTATGTATTCTGTTGCAAATATATTGAACGGATTTGTAATGGATGTGCAGCAGTATGCAATTCTGAGGGTGATAGCGGGGATAGGTCTTGCGGGAGAGCTTGGTGCAGGAATAACACTGGTAAGCGAAGTAATGAGTAAGGAATCACGGGGCTACGGAACAACAATAGTAGCATCTGTCGGAATACTTGGAGCAGTGGTGGCAGCGTTTGTTGCTGATATTTTTGACTGGCGCACTGCATACTTTGTTGGCGGCGGATTAGGGTTATTGCTTCTCTTTTTAAGAATAGGTGTATATGAATCAGGCATGTTCAAAAATATCAAGAAGGATGAAATAGGCAGGGGACAGTTTCATCACCTGTTTACAAACTGGTCAAGATTCAAAAAATATGTTAAGTGTATCCTTATAGGAGCGCCTCTATGGTTTGTTGTAGGTGTGCTTATCACGTTCAGTGATGCATTTGCCAAAGCTCTTGGGGTTGAAGGCATTGCCCCTGCAAAATCTGTGATGTTCACGTACATCGGTCTTGCGTTTGGTGACCTCTTAAGCGGATATTTAAGCCAATATTTCAGATCAAGGAAAAAGATCATTTTTGCTTTTATACTTGCAACAAATATTCTGATAGTTATTTATCTTTTCTTTAATAATTTTGGTTCGTTCTATTTTTATTCAATTTGTCTGCTATTGGGTGTTAGCTGCGGATACTGGGCTGTGTTTGTAACAAATGCGTCTGAGCAGTTCGGAACTAATCTAAGGGCAACCGTAACTACAACCGTGCCGAATTTCGTGAGAGGGGCAGTTGTTCCCTTAACACTTTTGTTTCAGTATCTAAAGGGTCCGGCCGGTATAATCTACTCCGCAGCAATAGTTGCAGGCATAGCGCTTCTGCTGGCTTACATTTCAGCCTCAAAACTCGAGGAAACTTACGGAAAAGATCTTGATTACATTGAAATGATATAAGTACAGCTTTAAATTGGTAAGTTTAAGTGGTTTACACCACCGTAAAAAATAGCATTTCAGTTTAAATTCTTAACTGATAATTTGTACCTTACTTTATAAATCACATTATTATTATTCAGATGAAAAAAGTTTCGACATTACTAATTATAACGCTTGCTTTTTTATACGGCCATAAAGTCAATGCAGACTATACCACTCCCGGTACTTCAGTTAGCTGGAATTTGAATGACCTGGTCACGAATTCAGGCGGAACAGTTACGTTTTCAGGTGGGAATTATTTTATAAACTCGAATTTAACTGTTGCCCGTACAGATACATTGAAGATATTAACCAATGCGACAGTAAAAATTGCGCTGAACGTGGTTTTCAAAATAAGTGGTGTTATTGTGGCCACTCCGCCTGACTCAATAAAAATAACTTCTATAGATACTGCACAGAAATTTTCTGAATTGAGAATTGATACGAGCTCATCAAGTATCCTGCAAAAGGTAATATATGAATACAGTCTTAACGGACTTAGGATCTCCGACTGCAGTCCTTTGGTAAATCAGTGTACCATTAGAAATAATTGTTACGGCAATTCCGGTACAACGGCACCGGCTATCAATTTATTCCGTTCCGATGCTGTAATTTCCAATTGTCTTCTTTTTCATAATTATAAAGTTGCCATTGGAGGCGGTGCCAATATTCCCAATGCGCCGCAAATACTTTATAACATGATAATTGAAAATAATTATGCTAATGCCAACGCATCACAAATAAACCTTGGACAATCAGGAACAGGAACGACTGTTATAAGGGGAAATACTATAAGAGGGCTATATACAAATTCCGGTGGCATAGCAGCTTTGCCAATTGGTACTTTTAACGTCATCATTGAAAACAACAACATCCGGAAAAACCGATATGGTATTGCGCTAAACGGCAGTGTTAACGCGATCATCCGGGGGAACATTATAGACAGCAATAACATTCAGGGCAGCCCTAATCTTGGCGGAAGCGGATTGAATTTTGTAGGTTCGGGCATAACAGCAAAAGTATCAAAGAATATTATCCGCTGGAATTTGTGGGGTGTTACATTACAGAGCAACGCCGCTCCTGTTTTTGGTGACTTGAGTATATCTGATACAAATTTTAATGGTATGAACCAGATACACAGTAATTCCAACAGCGGTGTGTTTTATGATTTTTACAATAATACTCCAAATCCGATTAAGGCTGAAAATAATTTCTGGGGTACAATGAACCAGGATAGCGTAGAAGCTCATATATTTCACCAGCCTGATAGTTCCGCATTTGGTATGGTTGATTATCTTCCGCTTTGGGCGCCGGTCGGGGTTTCCGTGACAAATTCTGAAGTACCTTCAGAATTCAAATTGTACGATGCGTATCC
>JBHEKV010000046.1:0-11523 GCA_041859235.1 Ignavibacteria bacterium
AGCCTGGTGGACCGGAGCATCGATAAGGTCACCCCAAAATCCCTGCCCTGAAGCTATTCTAATAGTATCTCTCATTAAATACGCTCTGTTTAATCTGTATTTTTAATAAATTTATACAAATTTACCAAAAAAAGATGAGATATAAAATTAAAAATCCCCTCTCTAAAACAGAGGGGATCTAATCAAAAACGTGATCAGTGAAACAAAAATTATTTAATTAACATCATTTTCCTGGTATCAGTATAAACTGCATTGCTACCCAATTCAGGATCAGTTACAGTTATAGTATAGAAATAAATACCGCTGCTTAGTCCGGTGGAATTGAATTCAATTGTTTCACCATAAGACTGCATAATTTTATCCACGAGTACCGAAACCTGTTTCCCGTTTACATCATACACGGTTAACTTAACATTTACTCCGGGTTTTATTACCTGGTAATATATTTTTGTAACAGGATTAAACGGGTTAGGATAATTCTGATTAAGTAAGAATTTTGCCGGCAGCGGAATTCCAGGGTCTTCAATCCCGACAAGAGGTAACGAATATTCAAAAACACCCTGACCGGCTGGGAGTGTCGTGTGGGCAACCCCTGCAAATAATGTAGAATCCGGTCCGGCTTTCATATCCAATCCGCGGACTGTATAAGTATTCAGCATTGATCCGCCATTAAACTCCAGCCAGCTTATCCCCTGGTTCGTACTGCGGTAAACTCCAATGGTGGTATTTGTTGAATTACCAAGTCCAACATAAAATTCCGTTGAACTTCCGGGTCTTATAAGGCATGACCTGGGCAGCAATCCAACAGCTACCGGCAAGCCGGCATTTCTTTTCTGCCAGAGTCCTCCGCCATTGGTGGTAACGTACATTCCGCCGCCGAGTGTATCGGTATTTATGAACTGCCCCAGAAGCACAATCGAGGTATCAGAACGGCTTATGCTTATCTGCCTTATAGGCTTAACATCCGTTGATAGTGAAGGCAAACCATTACTGATCTCACTCCATGAGTTTCCTCCATTGACTGATTTATATACCTTTGAAGGGCCCGTAGAGGTAAGCGGGTCAAATGATGTACCTGCATAAACAACGTTCGCATTCAGCGGATTAACAGCTACTGAAAGGAAATTTTTGATGGAACCGATTCCTGTAGTGGAAGGTACCCATGTTGCGCCCGCATCAGTTGTTTTATAAAGACCGTTGGCAGAATTTGTCGCGCCATCAAACACGGTACAATATGCAGTATTCGGATTAGCCGGGTCAATTGCCAATGCCTGTATATTGATGTTCGTTTCTGTGATACCGGTAACAACCCGCGTCCAGTTAGCTCCTCCATCAGATGAGCGGTATACTCCGGGATTTGTACCGGTGTTGGTTGAGCCGCACATCACAACATTTGGGTTAACTGCACTGACAGCTACGCATTGCAGGATAAGATTGCTCAGTCCGCTGTTTATCTGCACCCAGTTTGCACCGGAGTTTGTACTTTTCCACATACCCGTAGAATTACTTGCGGCATAAATGACCTGCGGATTTGAAGGAGCGACAGCCACGCCCCAAATCTGTCCAGAACCGCTTAGTGACTGCGTCCAGGTATTTGGACCGTCATCAACATACATAGAAAAAAGTGAAATTAAAGCAAGAAGAGCAATGAAGAATAGTTTTTTCATTTGAAACCTCCTGTATAATTATTTTAGGAAATTTTTCAAACTCGCAAAAACCAATAGGATGGAATGTTAAAAACTAATTCATTTAATCGAATAAGTCAATACAAATACAAGGGGTTAACCGGGATAAAAATCATATTTCGGGGTAATCCTAAATCGAAGTTACAGCAGTTTCGTATTCTTTCAGAAGATTCTGAACAACATTTTTAACAGGAATGATATCGTTTACCAGTCCGCTTGACTGCCCCATTTCAAGCTCGCCTTCATCAAGGTCACCCTCAAAGATACCCTTCATTTCGCGCTTGCGGCCCAGCATTTCTTTCAGCTCATCGGCAGATGCTCCGCTTTGTTCCGCTTCAATTATATCCAATGCAAATTTATTTTTATACAAACGAACAGGGGTAAGTTTTTTCATGATGAGGTATGTTTCGTTATCTTTGGCTTCAACAATTTTGCTTTTAAAACTCCCACTGCTGGAAGCTTCTTCAGTAGCGGCAAAACGTGTTCCTATTTGAACTCCTTCAGCGCCAAGAGCCATACATGCCGCAATCTGAGCTCCTGTGGCAATGCCGCCTGCCGCTATTACGGGAATTTCAAGCGCTGCGGCAACCTGCGGAACAAGACATAGAGTTGTGATCTCATCAATACCATTGTGGCCGCCTGCTTCGAATCCTTCGGCAACAACTGCATCGCAGCCTGCTTCCTGCGCTTTGAGCGCGTGTTTAACGGATGCGATGACATGCACCCATCTAATATTATTCTCTTTAAAGATATTTGAAAAGGCTTTTGGATTCCCCGCGGATGAAAAAACTATTTTTACTTCTTCTTTAAGGATGGTTTTAATGAGTTCGTCTATATCACCACGTATAAGAGGCAGATTCACACCAAACGGCTTTGAGATATTTTTTTCTTTGAAGTGATTACGGAGTTTTGTGATATGTTCGCTTAAGAGTTCGGGTTTCATTGAGCCTGCACCAATGAGTCCAAGGCAGCCGTTTTCAGAAGCAGCAGAGGCCAGTTTCCATCCTGAGGTCCATACCATGCCTGCCTGAATGATTGCATGTTCAATTCCAAATATTGTATTTATGCGGGTTTGTTTCATTTAAGCTTCTTAATCTGGGGTTTGCCGAAGGCACTCCTTCGGAGAAAGCCCATTTATTTATCAATTTTACCCCCGACCTAAAGGTCGTGGCAATTCAAAAAAGAATCTTGCTTGCACTCAAAACTAAATTTCTTTTAACAGCTTAATCATATCCAGTACAGCCGATGCAGCTTCGCGGCCTTTGTTATGCTCATCATTAGAGGAACGCTTCAAAGCTTGTTCATCAGTGTAACATGTAAGCACGCCGAAAGAAACCGGCATACTGTATTCCAGGTTTAGTGACATTAATCCGTTAGATACGGCATTTGAGATATATTCAAAGTGCGCGGTTTCACCTTTTATGACAGCTCCAAGACAGATAACACCGCAATATTTGCCGCTCATGCAAAAATGTTTGGCTGTCAGCGGAATTTCATATGCTCCGGGTACATGAATTATAGTTATACTTTTATCATCATATTTATTTTCATGCAGAACACTTAATGCACCCTGCAGTAAACCGCCGGTAACCTCTTCATTAAACCGGCTTACTACAACAGCAATCCTTCCGGATACTCTTTTTCCTGACTTACCTGAACTCTTCTTCTTTTCTTTTGCCATATTATTGAACTTTAAATAATCTGTTTTTCATAGCTGTGATCTTTATTTCAGGTACAAAATACCTGCCAAGTATAGATACGTCGTTGATCCTTCCGCCGTGGAAATCACTTCCTCCGCTTTCAAGCAGGAAATACTGCGAAGACAAATCACGGTAATACTCAATATCATGATCCGAATGTGATGGATGAACTACTTCAATTCCATCTACCCCAAATTCTATCATTTCAAAAAGTGAGTTATTATGCCTTAAATACCTGCCGGGGTGCGCTACGAATGAGAGTCCACCGCACCTGTTTATAAGCTTAATTGCATCTTTTGTTGAAATATTAGGTTTCTTCACATAAGCGGGTTTATCATCGCCAATGTATTTACCGAATGCATCATAGTAGTTATTCACAAATCCGCACTCAATCATAGCAACTGCGATATGGGGTCTGCCAACCGAACCATTACCCTTTACCTGTTTCATAACATCATCAATTGTAATCGCAAGTCCAAGCTCATTTAATTTTTCTACAATTTTTTCGGCCCGCTTCATTCGTTCTTTACGGAAGTTCTTAAGATATTCCAGAAGCTCGGTATTTTTATGATCAATAAAATAGGCAAGGATATGAGTTTCTTTACCATTATGCTCCGCACTTATCTCGCATCCGGGAATAAGCTCAATATCATACCGCGAAGCAAGTTCAATTGCTTCATCTATTGCATCGACGTTATCATGATCCGTAATAGCAAGATGAGTTAAGCCTGCTGATTTTGCGCTTTGGATGAGTTCTTCCGGCGTATGATAGCCGTCAGAATAGTGTGTGTGTGTATGAAGATCAGCCTTAATATTAGAGTCAACGCTGCTCATGCTGTATTGACTTATGCAGAAAGAGGAATATCAGAAATTTAGATTAATACCTAAATTTACTGAGCTGCATCAGCGTTATAACAACGCATCGCAAATATTCCTAATAAAGCCCGAAATGTGGAATTATGGACTAAATCCTGCGGTTTTTCTCCTGAAATGCGAAGAATTTAAATTGGTTAATTGTACCGGAGGAGGGACTTGAACCCCCGACCTGCGGATTATGATTCCGACGCTCTAACCACCTGAGCTACTCCGGCTAAAACTAATAATCTGCAAATATGCCTAAAATTTGAAAATTATTCAAGACAATAAATTTCAACATCGCATTAGTGAATTTAAAGCCGAAGTATTATTGATTATATTACATTAACAATTCATAAGGAGCGTGATATGAAAAAAACTTTATTTTTTTTCATTGCCATTTGCTTCATCCTGCCGGGCATTTTGTCTCAACCGCTTTGGATGTACAATGAACTTACCACCGGAGTCACAACAAATCTAACTTCGGCAAGCTCAAACAGCCTGAATTTCAATAATGCACAGGTTTGGGTTTGCGGCAATAACGGAGTTATACTAAAATCAACAAATACAGGTTTAAACTGGGCAAACCTAACAGGAAACGGAATTCCTGTAAACGTTAATCTGAACTGCATTTGTTACATAGGTATTGATACTGCGGTAACAGGCGGTAATAATGGTACTACCGCTTACATTTACCGCACTGTGAACGGAGGAACCAACTGGACTCAGGTTTTTACTCAAGCCAATGGACTGATCAATGCAATTGCATTCAAGAATTCATCACTTGGATATATGACCGGAAATCCCGTTGGAGGAAGATGGTCATTGTGGAAAACAACCAACAAAGGACTATCATGGGATTCGGCCGGAATGTATATCCCGCAAAACGGAAGCGAAACCGGCTTTCCTAACTCAATTGCAGCAAGGCATAATTATGTTCTGTTCGGTACAAATAACTCAAGGATATACCGTTCAACTAACAACGGTGCCAACTGGTCATTTGTTGCCGCACAGAACCAGAACACAAGTTCCCTTTGGGTATATTCAGATACAACTCAATATTCATTTACATATGCAGGCGGTTCTAAAATTCTCAGATCAACAAATTCAGGAGTTTTATGGGAACAAAACATATGTCCTGATTCAACGTACAATGTTGTAGGCTTTGCTCCCGGTGTATATGGCGTATTTGACAATCAGCCAATGTGTGTATACGCGTGCAGAAGCAATAATAAGATCTATTTCGCATTCTATTCAACCGGTAACTTTAATGCAGAATATACTGCCCCTGCAGGAAATTACAACCACATGTCATGTGATTACAACCAGGTATACATGCAGCTTGGATATTCATTTGCTGTCAGGAATAACGGCGGTATTACAAGGGTTTATTATTTCAGGGGAGGCGGAATAAAACAATTGTCTTCTTTGATTCCTGATAAATTTGAGCTCTCGCAAAATTATCCTAACCCGTTTAATCCGGTTACCAATATAAGGTTTGCAGTAAAAAAATACGGACTTGTTAGACTTTCGGTCTATGATGTTTCTGGCAGAGAAGTATATGAAGCCGTTGATGATCTGCTGAAACCGGGTACTTACGAAGTTAACTGGGACGCTTCATCTCTTTCAAGTAGCATTTATTTTTACAGGCTCCAGACAGATGGATTTAACGCAACCAGAAAAATGATACTCGTAAAGTAGCCCATTAGTCAACACTGCTGAAATTGCGAAGGCGGGCTTCCCCGCCTTCTTTTATTTGAAACATTTGCACAAATTTTTCCGCAATTCCGCAGCCTGAATTCATTTACATTCATGCACTGTAAGGTTATTTTTGTGTACTATAAATAACTTAATTATACACAATGTTTATAACAGCAGAAATTAAAACAGAATTCAGCATTATCAATCTTCAACACGTTAGTGCTATAGGTACCTTCGATGACCCGAACGGGAAATATTTCACGATAAACTTCAAAATGGCTGCCGGCAATATTACATGGAAATACGATACCCAGAAGCAGCGTGATGAAAAGGTAATGGAAGCTCAAACTATAATGAATGGCAGGTAATGCAGCTGCTGAAATTCACTTGGCAGGAATGTCAGTTAATGCAGCACATTGAACATTAAATTTCTTTCTATTCCTTTCCTTATAATACAATCTTGTTTTACACCTGTAGCCTGTTGTTTCAGGGAATAATGCCTTCAGCGATTCATAGAATTTTTTGTTTATCACGGCTGATGTATTGGAATACTCAAAATGTTCTTCCATAGCATTTGAAGAGGCAAGTTCTTTATCTAAAAATCCTTTTTCTGCAAGATACATTACTGTTTCTTTTAACGTAATTTCTTCACCGTGCCAAATCAGCTTTGCGCCCATTTTAACTTCATCATCATAAAATTTTTTGCCGGTAAAATGTGACATGAATTCCGGTAAATTGCAGGATATAAGTTTATACAGAGTAAGCAGCTCATAGAATTCCCTGCATTGACGTTTAAAACAAAACCAATAAATTTTTCTGTTCATAATAAAACAAACTTACAGCTTCTTGATCAGCTTTTTCATATCATCGGGCAGGTCGCTTTCAAATCTGATTGGTTTATTTGTAATGGGGTGCGTGAACCCCAATACCTTGGCGTGCAACGCCTGGCGCGGCATCAATTCAAGCAGATTGTTGATGCGGTGCTTTAAGTTTGAACTAAGCTGTATACCATGCGGCTCCGTGCCGCCATAATCTACATCGCCAAATACGGGGTGACCCATCGAGCTCATATGTACCCTTATCTGGTGTGTACGTCCTGTGTGCAGTCTAAGACTCACAAGTGAAGTAAAATCAAATTCCTTAATCACTTCATAATCAGTAATGGCATTCTTACCATTTTCTATCACTGCGAATTTTTTGCGGTCTTTCGGGTTTCTGCCAAGCGGCTTTTCTATCCTGCCCTTTTTGGTTTTAAAATGACCCCACACAATCGCGTGATATTCCCTTTCAATATCGTGCCGGCTGAAGAGTTTAGAAAGCTTACGCTGGGTATCTTCATCCTTGGCTACTACCATGATGCCTGATGTATGTTTATCAAGCCGGTGAACAATACCCGCGCGTTCATCGCCGCCTTCATCTTCATCGCCGTTTAAGCGCGGCAGCTTCGCTGCGGAATCACCCATGTAATACATCAGCGCGTTCACAAGCGTACCTGAATAATTTTTATATGCCGGGTGAGTTACCATTCCCGCCGGTTTATTTACTATCATCAGGTAATTATCCTCGTACAAAATATCCAGAGGGATATTTTCAGGCTTCACGTCTTCTTTATCGGGTAAATAAGGAAGGGTAATTTCTATTATATCATTTGGCTGCACTACGTAATTGGCTTTGATCTTTTTGCCGTTCACTTCAACACAGCCATCGGTCATTGCGTTTTTTATCTTTGTACGGGAAGAATTTTCAATGTGATTTACAAGATACTTATCAATTCTTATTTTCGATTGGCCCGCCGGGACCTGTACCAGCATTTTCCGTTGTATCTTCAATTTGGAGGCTTTCGTTTAAAGAATTGTTAAAATTATTTATTGTTTTATTATTAAGCTCCTCACCGTTCTGGATGGAATTCTCCTCAAGCACAATTTTATCAGGCTCAATGGGATACTCGCCATCAACAGGCGGTGATACCTGTGTATCATCACCGGTTACGGGAACAGGTTCGTGGGTCTTAAATATCCTGTTATGGAAAAATAGTATTATCAGAAATCCCGCCGAAACAGATGCGTCAGCGATATTCCATATCGGCCAGGTTGTGTACGTTCTGCCAAGAATTGTGAAATCCCAGAACTCAACCTGCATGAAATCAACTACCTTACCGTTAAACAGCGGTGCATAATTATATATCACACCATAAAACGTTCTATCTATCAGGTTCCCTATTGCTCCCGCTAAAATGAGCGCAAGCGAAAGACGTATAAGTATACCGTCTTTCCTGTGCTTATATATATAGAAGAAAATGAAGAGCGATGCAACAATTGTAAATAATGTAAGGAACATCTTGGGGCCCACATCAATGCCGAAGGCCATACCCGGATTTTCGATAAAGGTAATTTTTACAATATCCCCTATCAGCGGTTTTGATGAGCCGTAAGGCATACCTTTTATATTAATTCCAAGTGACTCTATCTTAAGCCCTTTGACCATAAGTTTGGTAACCTGGTCAGCAATTACAACAAGCAGCGTTATGAATAATACTCTCAAAAATTTTCCTTTTTCACTTTTAATATCACCTGAACTTGCTTCAGGATCAGTTTATGTTACACAGTCTCAGCTCAGCTCGATAGTGTCTGCTTGCAGTTGATGCAGTGAGATGTTATCGGCACAGCTTCAAGCCTTGCTTTGCTTATTGATTTGCCGCACGATATGCAAAGACCGTAGGTCTTTTTGGCAATCCTTTCAAGCGCGTTTTCAAGGTAGAACAAATGCTTCTCATCACGCTGAATGAACATATAAGCCTTTTCGCGCTCCATTTCATCAGAGCCCTGCTCAGCCATATGCATGCTGAATGTCGAGTTATCGCCAACGTAATCGCCGGTATTCTCATCTATCAGTGATTCCCTCAGCCTCCTGGCGTTTTCGAGTATTTCGTTCTTCTGCTCAACAATAAGCTCGGTAAAGAACTTCAGGTCTTTATCGGTAAGATAGGTTTTGCCAAGCGGCTTGCCATTCATTCCATTGGTCATTTTTAGATCGTTCCTCTTCACAGATACTTTACTAACAGTTTTTTTTGTGTTGGCAGTTCCTTTCTTTACAGATGCGGATCCCTTCACACGGCTTTTCGCCGCAGGCTTAACAACCTTTTTCTTTGTGACTTTTGCTTTGGTTGTTTTTTTACCGCCTGTAGTTTTTGCCGCGGTTTTCTTTTTGGTTTTTGTATTGCTGCCCGCCATATTTCGATTCCTTATTGTGTTTTTTTGATGCCCATTCCCGTTACACGGGAATATTATGAATTATTTATATAAAATTTTTTACATATCGCTCCGCTGGAGCTCTGAAGCAAAAACATTTTTAATTCTACAAACATTACGCTCCTAACGGAGCTAAAAGCCTTCCTACCTCAACATCATTTCGCTGCTGCTAAAAACATATGAATTATAAAAACAGAATCGTTGTCATTCTGTTTCAATTAACTCAGTTTAACTGCTCCCCTCTCCTCTCAGGAGAGGGGCTGGGGGTGAGGTATATAAACTTATCGCTGCTGCTAAAGCAGCCTTTCAGCCTACCGTCGCTAATTTGAAACCTGACACCTGACACCTGACACCTGAAACCTGTAACCTGCAATCTGACACCAGACAACCTGTAACCTACCCAACCTTCTCAACCGATACCTTACAATTCCTGCCATTGATATTAAGCTCATCAAAACCGTTCACCTTATCGCCGGAGGCTTCATCAATTGATACTGCCGTGATCTGCTCCGCGATATATTTCTTCTGCCCGGTGATTATTCCGGCGAGCTCTTTATCTGCCATGAAGTTTATCTTCACCTTATCGTTTACATCCATGTTGCGTTCTTTGCGGATATTCTGCACCTTGCTTACGAACTCACGGGCTATCCCTTCGCTCAACAGCGCTTCATCAAGCTTTGTATCAAGTGCTATGGTAAGATTATCCTGTGATTCAATTACCCAGCCTTCGATGTTCTCGGTCTGCACAAGCAGGTCATCCATGGTGAAATCATACCCGCCGTAGGCAGTTTTGCCTGAGGCAATTACTTCATTCAGATTTTCCTGCGGAAGCTCAATTGCTAACTGAGCGACCTTCTTCACATCCTTGCCGTACTTGGGACCCGCAACCTTAAAGTTCAGCTTTGCTGAACGCCTGATAAGGCTTGAATCCTTTTCAATGAACTTAAGCTCTTTGATATTTATCTCTTCAAGGATAATATCCTTCATCGTCTCAATTGCCTCACGCTCTGTATCGTTGGTGATAGCAATAAGTATCTGCCTGAGCGGCTGGCGTGTTTTAAGGTCATTTTTAACACGCATAAATCTAGCCAGAGAAACAATGCGCTTAGCCAGATCCATATTATAATTAAGCTCGGCATCAATGTTCTCAGAATTTTCTGCAATATAACTTAAATGAACCGATTCTGAACCTGTTAAATTGCGGTAAAGTTTTTCGGTCAAAAACGGCGCTATTGGTGAAACCAGCTGCAGTAATCCCGTCAGCACTTCATACAAAGTGCCGTAGGCTGCCATTTTATCAGCCTCGCCATCCGGCGTGCGGAAGCGTTTGCGGTTGCGGCGCACATACCAGTTGGATAGATCATCAATTGCGAAATCGCTCAGCACTCTAACGGCTTTGGTTATCTGGTAGCCATCCATTAAATCTATGTATAACGATTTTGTCTTTTCGAATGCCGATATTATCCAGCGGTCAATTTCGGGTCTCGAGCCAACGGGCACAGTATTTTTTTCAATATCCTCCCTGGATACACTTAGCAGATTGCAGTAGAGCACAAAAAATCTGTAAGTATTAATTACCGTATCAAAGAATTTATTGCGCACTTCAAGCATATCATCTTCGCTGAACATCTTGGGACGCCACGGGGGTGATGAGCTTATCAAATACCACCGCAGGATATCCGCGCCGTACTTATCCATTATATCGAACGGGTTAACAACATTACCAACATGCTTACTCATCTTTCTGCCGTCTTTATCAAGTATCAGGTCGTTTACGATCAGATTCTTATACGCCTTATCACCAAATATAAACGAACCTATAGCATGCAGACTGTAGAACCATCCCCTGGTTTGGTCTACGCCCTCGGCGATAAAATCAGCGGGATAGTTTTTCTCGAACAGCTCCTTATTTTCAAACGGGTAATGATGCTGCGCAAACGGCATCGAGCCTGAATCATACCACGCGTCAATAACTTCGGTAACGCGGGTCATTTCGCACTGCCCTTTTTCACAAAGGATTTTTATCCTGTCAATAAACGGCTTATGCAGATCTATATCTTCATCAGTGGGGTAAACTTCCCTGAAATTAATTGCCTTTTCTTTAAGCTCTTCTATCGAGCCAATTGCAATATACTTTTGCTCACATGCGCACTTTTTGCTCAGGTCAGTATCATCACACGGGCATCCCCAAACAGGCAATGGAGTTCCCCAGTACCTATCACGGCTAAGCGCCCAGTCGCGGTTCTCTTCAAGCCAGTTGCCAAAACGCCCCGTGCCGGTTTCCGGCGGGAACCAGTTTATCTGGTTGTTGAGCTCTATCATTTTATCCTTGTA
>JBHEKV010000166.1:0-3945 GCA_041859235.1 Ignavibacteria bacterium
AAAACCGGTGATGATGTTGTTGTAAAACTTTCTGAAAATGCTGCGCTTACCAAAACAGGCGGAAGCGTTAAGATAAACGATGAATTGATGCTTATCAGAAGCTCGGAAACAAGTTTTCTGGCAATCAGAACAATATGTACGCATAAAGGATGTGATGTTGAGCTTGAGGGTGATAAATTCGTTTGCCCGTGTCATGGGTCAGAATACACAATGGACGGCAAGGTAACACAGGGTCCCGCAAAGGATAATTTAAAGACTTTCGAAACGATATTTGATTCCGATAAAGGTACTGTGACAATAAAGACCGGTGCAAATACCAAGGAACAGTAAGAAAATTCTTCGTAAAGATCAAAGGGCTGTATCAGATTGGATACAGCCCTTTTTGTTTACATACAATTTTTACTTTCCTCCTGTCAATATACTCTTTACAACATAGCCCGCCATTTTGGGATTTTCTTTGAAACGCCTTATGGAATATTTGTACCAGTGTGTTCCAAATGGTATATATATCCTCATTCGGTGCCCGTCTTTAACTATTTTATCGCGCATACCTTCCCTAACACCAAGCAGCATCTGGAATTCATACCTGTCATTTGGTTTGTTGAGCTCTTTAATCAATTTATACGCACCGTCAACCAGGTATTCATCGTGAGTTGCAATGCCAACATATGAATCCTTTTCCAGCATCAGTCTAAGAACTTTCAGAAAATTATCGCGCACTTCCTGCCTGTCCTTATATGCAATCTCAGCGGGCTCGACATAAATTCCTTTGCAAAGCCTGAAGTTCGTTCCTGTTTCTATCAATTTAGCCGCATCGTCATATGTTCTGCGCATGTATGACTGCAGTACAATTCCGCAGTTGCTGTAATCTTTCCTCGCTTCGTTGAAGATATGGATCGTATCTGATGTCACGCTGGAATCCTCCATATCAATGCGCACAAAAATATTATAGCTTTTTGCCTTTGCGAATATTTCTTTCACGTTGCTTAAACAGAAATCCAGATCTATCTTCAAACCAAGTGAGGTTAGTTTAATTGACTGATTGGAATTCAGCTTATGTTTGTTTATTGCATCAAGCACCTGAAGACATTCATCTTTTGAGCGTGTTGCGTCTTCTTTGCTGAATACATCTTCACCCAAAACATCAATTGTACCCATAATGCCTTTTGCATTCAGCTTTTTTGAAGTTGCCACTGCATGCTCAAGTGTTTCGCCGGCTATGTAACGGTTCGCAAATCTCCTAACGATGCTTTTTGGAACTAGCGGCAGGGTTCCTACAACTACTTTATTTATTATTCCCATATATATTCTTCCTGCCCCAAATCCTTTTAACTGAACTCTTCAGGGCTAGTTTCTTAAATGTTTTTGAACCTTTTCTTAATTGCCACGACCTTTAGGTCGTGGGTTATATATTAGTTATTTAATGGCTTTAGCCGGTAACAAAAACTCATTCGTTCAGGGCTAAAGCCCATTTCTCTTCTCAAATTATCCACGCCCTGAAGGGCGTGGCTACAAAGATAAAAAACTGTTTAATTTAATTCTCAAAAATCTTTTTGTTTACCACTCTGCAATAAAAAAAATTAAACTAAATCATAAAAAAGGGAACAGATAGACTGTTCCCCTGAAAAATTCATAATTCACTGATATTTCTTCTGCCTGAAAACCCATCGGGAATTGTGTGCCACCAGTTTATTTCGCCCTCGCCGAATTTCCAGCAAAGGTAAACCTCTTCGCCGTTGCTGCGCAGGTGCGGAAAGTCAACCAACCCCCTGTCAATTCCCTTTACCATCACTCCATCATCAGTAAGTTCTCTCAGTATATCAATAAGCCTCTCCATTTCCTCAGGAAATGCTCCTTTGCCGTTTGGACCGGAACCGCCCAAATAGCGGTGTGAATACACATCATAGCCTTTCAGGTCAAGCTTGCGCTTCAGATTTATCATCTCTTCAATATCACCCTTGATGCTGTCTAGCTTCTCATTGGCTTCCTCCAGGGTGAAATGTATGCTGTGATGGTAATTCATACTGAATTTATTTTACAACAATATTTACAAGCTTATTCTTTACAACAATTTCCTTTACTATCTGCTTGCCTTCAATGTACGTCTTTATCTTTTCATCCTGTTTCATCATTTCAATCAATTTATCTTCCGGTGTATCGGTATCTGCTTCAATTTTTGATCTGACCTTGCCGTTTATCTGGCCTATTATTGTAACTACCGATCTCTGAACTTTTGCGGGATCAAATTCCGGCCATTTCTCAAATGCTATTGTTTCAGTGAAACCCAGCTTTTGCCATAGTTCTTCACCAAGATGAGGGGCAAAAGGTGAAATTAGTTTTACAAGGGTTAAGATCAGTTCTTTGGGAATTACTTCCAGTCTGGAGATCTCATTCACATATATCATAAGCTCGCTTACACATGTATTGAACTTCATATCCATATCTTCAATATCATGAGTGATATTCATAATGGTACGATGCATTATGCGTTCATTTTCACCTTCAGGTTTTGCATCCCGTATCTTAGTATTCAAGCTTCCGTCTTCATTTACCACAAGCCGCCAAACCCTGTTTAAGAACCTGTAGACGCCTTCTATACCTTTAGTTGACCATGGCTTTGTTGCGGAAAGCGGTCCCAGGAACATTTCAAACAATCGTAATGAATCAGCGCCGTAATTTGTGATCACTTCATCGGGATTTACAACATTTCCGCGGCTCTTGGACATTTTGTTTGAATCTTCACCAAGTATCATGCCCTGATGATAAAGCCTAACAAATGGTTCACGGGTTGAAACATACCCTAGATCGAATAAAACTTTGTGCCAAAAACGGGCATAAAATAAATGCAGTACAGCATGCTCAGCACCGCCCATATAAAGATTTACCGGCATCCAATACTTTTCGTCATCTTTGTTTACAAATTCCTTATCGTTGTTGGGATCAAGAAACCTTAAGTAATACCAGCATGAACCTGCCCATTGCGGCATAGTATTGGTTTCACGTTTAGCGGGCTTACCTGTCTCGGGGTCAGTAGTATTTACCCAATCACTTATTCCGGCCAAAGGGCTCTCGCCCGTACCTATTGTCTTATAGTTATCAACTTCAGGAAGCATTACGGGCAATTCATCTTCGGGCAGTAACTTTACGGTTCCGTCTTCCAGATGTATTATGGGGAATGGCTCACCCCAGAATCTCTGCCGGGAGAACAGCCAGTCACGAAGCTTATATTGAACTGTGCCCTTGCCCAATCCTTTGGATTCCAGCCATTCAATTACTTTTTTCTTGGCTTTTTCAGTTTTAAGTCCGGTAATAAAACCTGAATTAACCGAAACGCCTTCATCACAGAATGCTGCTTTAGTAATATCGCTTTGCTGCTGTCCGGCCGGTTTTACAACTTCCAGTATTGGAATATGAAATTTGGTCGCAAACTCCCAGTCTCTTTCATCGTGCCCGGGTACTGCCATAATTGCTCCTGTGCCATATCCCATCAGAACATAGTCACTTATCCATATCGGAATTTCAGCATTGTTCACGGGATTTATCGCATATGCGCCTGTAAACACCCCTGTTTTCTCTTTCTGCTGCTGGCGTTCGAGATCTGATTTATTTTTAGCAGTATCTTTAAATATATCAACAGCTGTTTTATTTTCTGGAGCTGTTATCTTATCAATGAGTGGATGCTCCGGCGCAAGAACCATATACGTAGCACCCCAAAGTGTATCAGGTCGTGTGGTGAAGACTTCAACGCTTTCGGAATGATTTCCTGCTATTTCAAAAGTAACTTTTGCTCCTTCTGATTTTCCGATCCAGTTGCGCTGCATTTCTTTTGTGCTCTCGGGCCAGTCAAGCATATCCAGATCGATAAGTAATCTCTCGGCATACTCTGTGATCTTCAGCATCCATTGTTTCATAGGTCTGCGTACAACCGTGTATCCTTTTTCGATC
>JBHEKV010000091.1:0-8654 GCA_041859235.1 Ignavibacteria bacterium
CCGATTCCCGCAGCAATTAAAGATATAAATGATATTACACCTGCGCCATATTTAAAATATATGGTGAAATTATTTGCTTCTCGTACTAATGATTCATTTGACCAAATCTCAAAATCATTTTCTTCGCCCGGTGGGACCTTGCGTATCTGCCGCATTAAGCCGATTATCTCTTCCTGTGTTTCATCAAGCTGCGCTTTGCTATAGGCTGATACTGTTATGTTAAGTGAGCGATCTTTACGTGCACCGTAAATTTTATCAATAGTATATAGCGGCACTAGCACAAGGTTATCCTGGCTTTGACCGAGATTTTCACCCTTAGCGGTTAATACACCGATAATTGTAAAACGATTGCCGTCAATTTCAATTTCTTTATCCAGCGGGGAAGTGAAAGGGAAGAGTTTATCCACAACTTCCATTCCAACCACTGCAATATTACGGGTAGATTTAACTTCTTCTTCGGTGAAAAATCTGCCTTCGCTCAGAGTGTGATTATTTGCCGGCAAAAATTCAGTTGTAACTCCGCCCATTTGGAAATTAGGATTAGTTTGTTCGGAGCCGTATTTAACGGATTTACCGCCAGACCAGTCTTCAAGTCCAACATACTTTGGCAAAACAGCAAGCTCTTTAAGTCTGTATCCTTCATCAATTGTGATGGGTTTGCGTTTTTCGTATTTGCGCCATTTACCGGGTCCGCTCACAAATGTCGCCGGCCACTTCTGCACCTGAAAGGTGCTAGTGCCAAGCTGGCTGAGCCCGCTATCAATACCTTTTTGCAGAGCATCAAGCAGCGTCATAACGCCGATTATCGAAAATACTCCGATAACTATTCCAAGCAGGGTAAGCGATGCCCTGAGCTTATTTGCTCTAATGGAATTGAGGGCCGAAAATAATGCTTCCTTGATGTTCACTTTAATTTTTTATCTGTTTTTAACTTTGCCGTTGAGTGACTTCTTAATACTCTTAATTCGCGTTTTTTGAGCCTCGGTTTTATCAACAGAAACTTTTTTCTTCTTCTTTTTGCGGATAAGTAATTGTGTTGTTGCTGTTGATTTTATTACCGGCATAAAATTATTGCTGTTTATTTTCTCTTTAATGGGGACTAAAGTCCCTATGTATGATGAATCTTTTTTACCACGGGTTAAAACCCGTGGCTAATCAAATTAGACTATTTTATGTAAAAATCCCGTTGAAAAATGAATTGGTCCGTTTCAAATGCACACAGGTACCTTCCCGGGGGATAGTCGCAGTCACTTGACCTGCAGAACAGCATTTCCCATCTTACCCCGTAGACTCCGCTTTTCAATGTCTGGTCATTTATCAAATACATCAGTGTATTTCCGCTAGTATCACTGACCGAAAGCTTTAATGTAGTTTTCAGCGGAATATCCAGATCAACCCTGATTATATATTTTGTCTGCAGCTTATCCAGTTTGATTATCACATCGCTGATGCTGTACTCAGTTGGAATATCTTTTTTGGTTCTTCGAATTACAACATCGCTTGTATCTTTATCTATGATCTGCGATTGTATTTCAGTAACTGAAATTAAAAGAACAAAAAACAAAAAGAATTTAAGCTGAAAACTAAACGATCTATTCAATGAGATGCTTCCTTCTCGTGTGCTGCACAATAAGGCGGGCACTCCGTTCAGCATTTTATTCATACCTCAATGCGTCCACCGGGTCAAGTTTTGAAGCTGAGAGGGCAGGGAAGAACCCTGCGACGATTCCCGCGAATGCTGATATTCCAAGCGCAAGAACAACTACCCATAACGGCATAACCGTTGGCAGCAAAACAGCGTTTATAACCAGGCTTAACGGGAACGCGATCATCAATCCGACCATTCCGCCAACCACGCAGATTGTTACGGCTTCAATCAGGAACTGAAGCATAATTGTCACACGTTTAGCTCCAATAGCTTTCCTGATTCCAATTTCTTTCGTTCTTTCTTTAACACTCACAAACATAATGTTAGCTATGCCGATTGAACCAACGATCAAAGAAAGCAGCGTTATAGCAGTTCCGATAGTTTTTATAAGTCCGGTTAATGATTCATATGTCTGCTTAAATGCTTCCTGCTGGTTTACACCAAAATCATCTTTGCCTCCAATGGGAATCCTGCGTGCGCGCTTCATAACTGATCGTACTTCCTCTTTGGTATCTTCAAGCGCTTCAACTGTCGGAGCCTTGACATTAATGGTCAATGAGCGCCTTGTGCCGAATATCTTAAAAAATTTGTTTATCGGAATAATTATCCTGTTATCAAGACTAAAGAGCCCAAGCATTGAACCCATTTTTTCGTAAGTGCCTATTATCTTAAAATTATGCCCGTTAACCTGAATAACTTTTCCTATAGGATCAACACCCTGGAAAAATGACTCTTTGATATCATACCCTATCACGCAAACACCCCAGCCGCCATCTGACTCACGTTTAGTAAAGAACCTGCCTTCATCAACATCAAGTCCCAAAGTTTTTTGGTATTCTTCGGTGGTACCGAAAACGGGAATATTTTCGCTTGTGAAATCCTGGTAAGTTACCAAACCGGCTGAGCCTACAGTAGGGCAGATAGATTCAGCATTATTCATATTTTCAGCGAACAATTCATAATCCTGCCATGTGATATCACGCCTGTTGCGGTAGACTTCCCAGTCATCCTTGCCGAACCATTCGAATTTTTGGATGTACAATACATCTGCTCCAACGGCGGAAATACTTTTTTCAAATGCCGTGTTTATGCCTTCGATCGCGGTCTGTAGTATTGTTACTGTCATAATACCTATAACAATACCAAGTGTCGCAAGAAAAGAACGTACTTTGTTTGCCCTAATGGAATTCAGTGAAATTATGACAGCTTCTTTTATTTCAGTGAAAAAATTCAATTATATCTGAATGATTACTTAGTTAGTTCGTTTTTAATCTTGCCGTCCATGGAATCTTTAAAGTCATAATCATAGTCAACATCCAGTGCCATATCAAAATATTTCTGAGCTTCAGATTTATTTCCGAGTTTCAGGTAACACCTTCCGATCTGAAAGTATGATTCAGGAACCAGCCATTTTTCATTCTGCGGATTGAGAGCTGAGTTCAATCTGAACTGCTCAATTGCTTTATTGTAATCCTTTTGTTTGTAGTACAATTGCCCAAGTCCCTGATTGATCTGCGCTTTAATATCATCGTTATAATTTGAGCCCTGTGTATTTGTTAATGTGCTGTAATCTTTTGCGGCTTCTGTGAGTTTTCCGGTTGCGCGGTTATTATCCGCTGCTATTAAAAGTGAATCTGTAACAGTCAGGGGAGCAGCTTCTCTTTCACGGAGTTTTCTCAGCCAGTATTTTTCCCACTGGTTATCATCTTTGATATCAGTTCTTGCTTTGCGGTAATACTCTAGTGCCGCATTCCTGTCACCCATAAATTCCAGTGAAACACCTGTACTGTAGAGGCGGTTATTCATGTTATCATCCTTGGTTAAGTAAGAAATAAAGAGCTTCCCATATTCAGATGATTTCTGGTAGCTGTTCATTCTGAAATATGCGCTGCTCAAAGCGCCGTACGCAGTCCTGAAAATAATCTCGGAATTCTTGCCTTTGTTGTACTCAAGTGACTGTTCATACGCATCAACAGCTTCAGACATTTTATCCTGCTGTGCCAGCAGCCCGCCCCACAACATCCATACGGCCGGACTCTGCGGGTATTGCTGTTTCAGCTGCCCTGCGTAACTTTCAGCTGCGGGATAATTTTCTTCCCGCCATGAAAGAATTGTCAGATAAAATTTCGCTTCGCTTTTAGTATATGTGCCTTTTTCAGATGCCTGCTCAAGGTATTTTCTTCCTTTATCACGGTCGCCTTCAAATCCAAGAATTGAAGTTAAAAACTGCAATTTACGGGGAATAAAGCTTGTCATGTAGTTATAAACACCAAGTCCCAGCGCAGCATCGTGATAGTTAGGATTTTTTTCAATAACAAACTGAAGATGATTATTTCCGTCTTTAATTTCTGAAGCGCCTTTCAGGTAACTTTGATCTATGTATGCCAGCGCGAATGAACGCATAGTGTAGATCCATCCAAGGTAAAGCCTTGCATCAAGGTCATTTTCATTTTTATCCACCGATTCCTCGCACTTTTCCACTATTTTATCAGATAAGTTCATAAAGGTTTCATAATCTGATTTATTCCTGGTAAGTGCACTTTTCCAAAAATAAATTGTGGATTCAAAAAAAGGTCCCCGAAGATCGCCGGGAGCCATGTTTTTGGCTTCCTGAAACTTCGTCAAAGCCAGCGAAAAATCCATGTTGTATTCAGCATCAATTCCCTGGATAATAAGCTCATGGATCTTCCCGAAATCCTGCGCGAAAACAGCGCCAGTCAGGAAAGTTAAGACCGTAAAAACTTTTAAATAACTCTTTACCAAAATTACCTCATTTGTTTATTGAACAATTTTAACTAAGCCGTTACTGCAGCCCTGTTCTGATACTTTAAGCCTTTATCGGTGATCTTATCAGTTTCGATCAAACCGTCACGTAATTTTATAACCCTGTGAGCGTGTTCAGCGATAAAGTCTTCGTGTGTCACTAAGATAATAGTATTTCCAAGAGAATGCAGGTTATCAAATAATTCCATAATTTCATCGCCTGTCTTTGAATCAAGATTACCGGTTGGTTCATCCGCCAGAATGATCGAGGGATTATTGACAAGCGCTCTTGCAATTGCAACGCGCTGTCTTTGCCCGCCTGATAGCTCATTAGGTTTATGCGTCATTCTATCCTGCAGCCCAACATTTATAAGCGCCTGTTCTGCCATTTCAATTCTTGTATGCCTTGATATTCCTGAATATATCAGGGGAAGCTCGACATTATGAAGCGCATTGGAGCGGGGGAGGAGGTTGAATGTCTGAAATACAAATCCTATCTCTTTATTTCTTACAGCTGCAAGCTCATTATCATCCATTTCACTCACGTTTTGACCGCTGAGCTCATATGAGCCGGATGTTGGTGTATCAAGACAGCCGATAATGTTCATGAATGTAGATTTACCGGAGCCGGATGGACCCATAATAGCGACGTATTCATTTTTGTGAATGGTCATAGATACTCCTTTAAGAGCATAAAGCTCTTCAGTACCCATAACGTACAGCTTGACAATATCTTTGGTTTTAATTATTTCTTCCACAGTGATGCCGTTCCTTCCGGAGAGTTATTCTTCCTTATCAGTCTTTTTCTTAATTTCGTTATCAACTTTTATGACTGTGCCTTCTTCAAGCTCCTTGCTTATAGCTTTGTACGGTCCTTTTACAACAATCTGGTCAGGCTGTAAGCCTTCAAGAACTTCAATGTACTTATCATCACTGATACCTGTTTTAACCTGAACCATTTTTACTTTTGTAGGGGAACCTTCTTCAACAACAAAAACTACTTCTTTTGGCTTTTCCTTCTTCTTCAGGTTCTCATCTGATTTGCGCTTAACATCCTGGTCTTCGGTGTTTTCCTGTTTTTCATCCTCCCGTGCTGTAACGCACTGGATGGGGATAGCGATAACATCTGCCTTGGAATTAACTTTAATATCAGCATTGCATGACATACCGGGTTTAAGCTGAACGTCCTGGTCAATGATCCTTATTTTCACTATAAAGTTAATAACCTGCTCCTGAGTACCGGTTCCTTTTGATTTAGCGGAATTGGAAATCTCATATACGTAACCTTTTATCATTCTGTCAGGGAACGCATCGACTTCAACTTCGGCTGTATCGCCAAGCTTAACGCTTGTAATATCCGTTTCACTCACTTCAATTTCGGCATCCATGGTTGATAGGTCCGATACGGTCATAATAACACTACCAGCCATTTGCTGGGTACCCACAACTTTCTCACCAATTTCATTATTCAGTTTGGTTACAATACCATCCATGTTTGAGCGTATTGTAGCCTTTGAAAGGTCCTGTGAGCTTTGCTGAAGCAATGCCTGGTTTTGCCTTACGTTTGCATTAGAGCTCTTTACATTCGATACCGCTACTTCATATGCAATTCTCGCATTATCAAGATCTGACTGTGAAACCAGTCCGCTTTGGAATAGCTGCTCTGTCCTCTGAAGTTCAAGTTCAGCTTTTTTCAGGTTATTTTCGGCAACTTCAACCTGCGTACGTGAGTACTGCACGCCTGCCTGCTGCTGATTTATTCTTGCGCCATATGTTTCGGCTTTGATCTTTACCAGAAGGTCGCCCTTTTTCACAGTATCGCCTTCCTTGTACGGAAGCTGGACAATTTCACCGCTTATCTCAGCTGAAATATCGACCTTTGTTTCGGGGTTGATAGTTCCCGTACCTGAGACAACCTGTGTGATATTCCGTTTAACAATTTTTTCTGACTGAACTGTAACGATCTTATCTTTTTTGCCAGAGGCGATCACGGCAACTACTATCAATATCAAGACAACTCCAATTATTGAAAACAGGAGTATCTTCTTGCTTTTTTTCTTTTTCTTAACTACGGGTTTAATATCTGCCATAAAAATATAATTTAAATTTCTCCTTTAATATCAATTGAAATATCAGATGCAAAGCTAGTAATTCAATATACCCTGGTAATATTCCAATGTCTTCTGGGCATTTATGAAATCATAGATCAGATTTGATTTATTTATCAGAATATTATTCAGGTTAGTTGTTGCTGTATTTACATCCAGAACCGTTCCGATGCCAACCCTGTATGATTCTTCAGCCAGCAATTTATTCTGCTGGGCGTTCTTAAGATTCCTGTCAGTAATTTCGATCTGTTTCAGCAATGATTTCAGGTCCTGTATTGCTTTTTTTATCTGCAGCTCAACCTGGTTTTTTGCCAGCTTAATATCTTCCTGGGCTGACCTGTAATTAATGAGGGCGATCTGCCTCTGGTAATCCAGTTGGAAGCCCTGGAAAATTGGATAGCTCAAGTTAAGACCAATAGTAAATGTCCTCTGATTTGTTACATTATCTATCTTATTTCCGTTCATTGAATATGAACCGAATCCGGTTAGAGTAGGGAAGTATTGAGTTCCGCGAGCAATATCAATATTTGTCTGAAGCAGATCAAGATTCTGGGTTTTTGCTTTAATATCATACCTGTTACGGAAGGCATTACTTACAAGTCCTTCAGTATTCTGGTTCTGAATAACGTATGCTTCAAGATTTTCGTAGGCAACTTCTGTGTTGAACTCAGTGCTCTTTACTGCATAATTCCTATCGAGCGGCAGGTTTGAATTATATGCCAGGTCACTAATTGATTTATTCAGATTATTTTTAGCCTGCTCAACCAATAGCTCATTTTGTGCCACAACAACATCCTGCTGGTACACATCAGAAAGTGTCCTTTTGCCTACTTCTACAAATATCTTTATACGCTCAAGCTGGGCGCGTGAATCAGCCAAAGTTGCTTCGTTAATAACAACTATTTGCTGGTTTTTAAGAACTGTTATGTAGCTTGAAATGATCTTTACGGCAATATCCTGTTTTAACTGGCGCAGCTGTATCTGGTATTGAGTTTTTGTTTGCTTAGCGAGGTCGATTTTATCATAACTTGTCATTCCGTCAAAAATTGTGACATCTGACCTTAATGATAGCGAAAAGTTATTGGATGTCTCATTGCTTTCAGGAATAGGTATTCCGTTTTGATTGATAAAACTGTTGTTAATAACTGTATTTGAGCGTGTCCATCCGGTTGAGAATTTAAGGTCAGGGAATAAGTTGCCATAATTTGCCCTTAAACTGCTTTCCTGCAGTTCAATTGTATTTTCCAGTTTATTGATATTCGGGTCGTTTTTGTAGGCATGTTCAATAGCCTCTTTTAAGGATACCTGAACTTCCTGTGTTTTTAAATTACCCGCAAATGAAAGAATTATAAGTAAAACTGAGAGTTTTAGTATCTTCATATTTCTATTAATGATAGAGATAATACTTTATAGTTATTATGACGGTAAATTACTTGATTTAGTTTCAAAAAATAAGTCAAATTTTAAATAAATTTGTAACTTTGTGTATCAGTTAAGGTATGAATTTTCTGCAACCTTTAACCGTATATATGTATTTTATTATTAATATTAGTTAGCTAACTTTAAATATTATTACAGTTATGAATATATTATTAAATCTGTTATTATCTGTTTCATTTTTGTTTTCAGGAGGGTGTAATTCTAAAATAGAAAACAAAAAAAATGATCTTAAAAGTTCAGAAATTACAGGTACCAAAACAGAAGTGTTCGTTCAAGACCTGGAAGTACCATGGAGTATAGTTTTTACCTCCGCCGAAAGGGTTTTAGTGAATGAAAGACCCGGCAGAATACGGGTAATATCCGACGGAAAGCTGCAGGATAACCCAATTAAGACATTCACTGAGGTTTCCAGCCGCTCTGAAGAAGGACTTATGGGTCTTACTCTTGACCCCGAATATGCTTCAAATAAGCTTATTTATGTAAGCTTCGCTTACGAAAAGGATAGTGACCTGTGGGTAAAAGTTGTTAGATTTAAGGATAATGGCAGCACACTAAGTGAAGAATTGACAATTTTTGATAATATTCCTGCTGCAAGATTTCATGCAGGGTGCCGCTTAAAATTCGGACCCGATAAAAAGCTCTACATTACAACCGGGGATGCGGGCGAAAGAAAATTCGCACAGGATCTGGATAAA
>JBHEKV010000218.1:0-6830 GCA_041859235.1 Ignavibacteria bacterium
TAAATGTAGCAATTTCTGCCGGGATAGCATTGTATGAATTCAAGAAGGCTAAGAGATAACACATGATTCAATTATAAAAAAACTTTGACCACGAATTACACGAATAGCGCGAATTCTAAAACCTGATTAACAGAAATTTCATCCCAGCTATTTTGAATTATCAACTAAACCACTTACATACTCACCTACTCACTTACTTAACAACACACTTACTTAATAATAACCATTTTTTTTGTTTCACAAAATCCATCCGCCTCCAGTTTGTAATAGTATACACCGCTTGGCAGGTTAGTCGCGTCAAAAACAGCTTCATAAGTATTTGCCACTTGATAACCATCCTGCAAAACATAAACTTCTTTGCCAAGCTCATCGTAAACCGTTAGTTTAACATTTCCATTTTTCGGCAATCCGTATTTTATTTTCGTTATGGGATTGAACGGGTTTGGATAGTTCTGGTAAAGTCTGTAGGTATTGGGAATCTCAACAGTTTGTATGCCGCCTGTGGGGCAGGTATACGTTATTCTTACACACCAGGCATGCAATGAACCAGTATCTCCTGAATTGCCTGTATCGGTTACAACAATTTTCCAGTATCCGTCAGTATTAATGCCATTAAATGGTGCAAGCGGAGTTGATGGTCTGTATGTACCTGTAAATGGCGCAGTGCCCGATGAAAGAGGGATCAAAGCAGAATCATCCAATACAGTATTTATAAAATTATCACCTGAGCCGCCAACAAAATTGACTATTAATGCACCTGTGTTTCCTTTTCGTAAATAGACCCTTAAATCGCTTACCCAGGTGTGGTTTATATTTGACAAAATAGCATTAACATCATTTACAATGCATCCGTTACCCAGAAACACATTTATAGAATCATTCGCACTTGAATGATCGTTGACCGGTATGTTTAGCCCGCTTCTGCAAAAATTCTGTTGTGGAGTCTGAGAAAAAACAACTTCAGAAAATATAGAAAAAATAATAAGACAAAATGTTACACGCAGGAATTTCCTTATCATAATTCTATTTATTTAACAATTACCATTTTCTTTGTTTCACTAAAACCATCCGCTTCCAGCTTGTAATAATACACACCGCTTGGCAGGTTAGTTGCGTCAAACACTGCTTCATGGGTATTTGCTTGAGTATATCCATTAACCAAAACATCAACTTCTTTGCCAAGTTCATCATAAACAATAAGCTTAACGTAACCGTTCTTTGGCAAGCCGTATTTTATTTTAGTTACCGGGTTGAATGGATTTGGATAATTCTGATAAAGTCTGTAGGTATTGGGGATCTCAACAGTTTGTATGCCGCCTGTGGGGCAGGTGAAAGTAAGCTGGATGCACCACGCTTTCAGTACACCAGTATCACCTGTGGCAGTATCTGAAATAAGTATTCTCCAATACCCGTCTGTACTTATTCCATTGAAAGGTGATAGCGGAAAAGAGGGTCTGTATGTGCCTGTAAAAGGGGGAGTGCCGGAGGAAAGTGGAATCGCTGCTGAATCATCAAGTTTAGTCCGTATGAAGTTGTCACCCGAACCCCCTACATGATTTATAACCAGCGAACCGGCATTGTCTTTCTGGAAATAAACATTGATATCCGAGATCCAGGTATGGACCAGAGTATCCATTATGAAATTAACATCTGTCACAATACAGCCGTTTCCTTTGCTTACCAGCAGTGAGTCCTTCAGAAAACTGAAAGATGGAATGTTCAGATTAAGCCTGTTTCTGCATTGCGATTGCTGAATTGCCTGCGAAAGTGAATTGAAAGAAATGATTAGAAGAATTAAAGCAAAGATGTAAAATTTTGGTTTCATAATTCTTATTATTTTACTATTACCATTTTTTTCGTTTCACTAAAACCATCTGATTCCAGCTTGTAATAGTATACGCCGCTTGGCAGGTTAGTGGCGTCAAAAACCGCTTCATAAGTATTTGCCTGCTGATAACCATCCTGCAAAACATCAACTTCTTTGCCAAGCTCATCGTAAACAATTAGCTTAACGAACCCGTTCTTTGGCAAGCCGTATTTTATTTTTGTTACGGGGTTGAACGGATTTGGATAGTTTTGGTAAAGTCTGAATGTGTTAGGGATTTCAACAGACTGAATAACCCCGTTTACATTTGTAGAAACAATCCTGAGACACCATGCTTTTAATAAACCTGTATCACCAGTTGCAGTATCAGTAATTATGAGTCTCCAATAACCTGTAGGAGTAATATTGTTGAACAATGATAAAGAATCACTTGGCCTGAATGTACCGGTAAAAGGTGCTCCATTTGCGGGGAGTGATACTCCGGACGAATCATTAAGCAATGTCCCGATAAAATTATCGCCTGATCCACCAACCTTATTTATTACTCTTACACCAATTGTACCTTTACTGAGATATATAGAAAGATCACTATCCCAGGTATGGAATAACGTATCAATTAGGATGTTTACATCCAGCACTTTGTGATCTGATGGCGCATTTATCAGAATACTGTCACGTGCTGTGGAATGGTCCAGAATAGCTATACTTAAGTTATTTCTGCAAACTGAAGTATGTGTTTGTGAAAAAGCAGCAGAATTAAAAAAAATTAATAATAAAGCAAAGATGTAAAATTTTGGTCTCATAATTCTTACTTTTTCAGGATTGTAAAATATGAATTACTAAAACATAATAAAACGGTGTCGATAAAGCAATGTAAAACCATTTTGTTAAAACTTATCAGTTACCTTTTTACCGTTACATTAATCTTGCTAATTTCCAAAAAATTAGATAATTTGTAGTAATAATAAGTAATTAAGTTAGAAAAGCTATTCCATCACTAATTGAAAATATTAGCTTTTTCAGACTAATGCCGAAAAAATTTGGCGCTGCTTTCTATTTTACAATTACCCTTCTTCTTTTTTTTACATTCAAAATAAATATCTATTCACAGAAAATTCAGGTTGATGATGGCGAATCACCTGAGTACTATGCCAATATCGTAAAGCTATATGCGCCAAGCGAAGATGCTTTCATCGCGCTGCAATATCTTGCGGCACCATCAATTTTCAAGCATGACTGGAAAAAAGCCATAAAGATATACGAAGATAACAAATTCAAATTCCTCGGACTTGATGAACGGATAGATAAAATAATTTCTATTCTTAACGATTCTGCCAAAAACATCAGGCTTTACAACATGGGCGGTAACATTAATTCTCTCGGTAAGGAGTATAGTCCTGTAATTTCACCTGACGGCAAAAAAATATATTTCACCGGACGTGACAGGGAAGATAATGTTGGCGGTGAAGATATTTTTATATCACAATATATTAATAACAGGTGGATAATTGCCAAGCCGCTTATCGGCAAAATAAATACCGAAAGCAATGAATACATAAACAGCATTTCCGCCGATGGTAATATACTTGTGCTCTTCGGAAATTATTTGAATGCGCTCGGCCGCGGTGATAATTTCTATACAGAAAAAACTAAAAATGGATTCACAGAAGTTCAGCAATATCCCGAACCGATAAACTCCAAGTGGTGGGATGCAGATGCATACCTGACCGCTGACGGTAAAGCGATAATTTTTTCTAGTGAAAGACCCGGCGGCGTTGGCGACTATCACCCCAAAGGTGATTACCATCACGGAATGTACTGGGGTAATACCGATCTGTACGTGGTGCTTAAAGAACCTGACGGCTCATGGGGTAAAACGGCAATTAATCTTGGTGATTTTATCAATACTCCATATACCGAACGTACTCCGTTCCTGCATCCGGATGGTAAGACTTTGTATTTCTCTTCTGATGGCCATACGGGACTTGGCAAAAGTGATGTGTTTAAATCAGTGAGGCTAAATGATTCATCATGGACACACTGGAGCGAACCTGTAAATCTTGGAAAGGAAATAAATACACCGAATGAAGACTGGGGGTTCAAAATTTCAACAGACGGCAAGCAGGCTTATTTTTCAACCGTCAATGATATTGGCTTCGGTGAAGAAGATATTTATTATGTGGAGCTTCCCGAAGAAGTGCAGCCTGTAAGTGATGTAGTTACAATCAACGGAAAAGTGCTGGATGAGAACGGCGAACCTGTTGAAGCTACGATCAAATGGGAAGATGTTGAATTAAAAAAAGAGGTTGGCGTTGCCAAAACTGATCCGGTTACAGGTGAGTATTTCATTGCTCTGCCAACCGGCAGGTACTACGCGTATTACGCTGATGTAAAAGGATTTTATTCAATTGTAAATTATCTTGACCTTACCGCCGCCAAGGCATTTGAACAGATAAACACTAATATGAGCGTAATATCTGTTGAAGAGCTGAAAAATTCCGGGAAAGCTATTAAGATAGAAAATATATTTTTTGATTCAGGCAAATTTGACCTGAAGGAAGAATCACATGAAGCATTGAACCTGCTATACCGTTTCATGCACGCTAATCCTGATGTTATAGTTGAAATTAACGCCCATACAGATGATGTTGGAAGTGACCATTTTAACAAGGATCTCTCCGATAAACGCGCAGCCTCTGTGGTAAGTTATCTGGTTAGTATCGGCATAAATC
The DNA here is from genome assembly GCA_041859235.1 of Ignavibacteria bacterium. GTDB lineage: Bacteria > Bacteroidota > Ignavibacteria > Tepidaquicellales > OLB5 > OLB5. The sequence continues at coordinate 4,558 of JBHEKV010000218.1, forward strand.
CGGCAAATATAGTTTCACAGGGATTTGGTGAATCACAGCCCGTTGCTCCAAACGATACCGAAGAGGGAAGAGCGCTTAACCGCAGGGTTGAGTTCAGGCTGCGAAAATAATCATAAGAAATATCTTTTCTTTATGATGTATATTTTGACAATTATCAATTAATATTTGATCTTTTAACCCCGGCATTCATACCGGGGGATTTGTTATGATATAAGAGGGGCTGCAGCCCTGAATGAAGAATTTCACACTTCACAATTCTATATCTCCCTTTACGGCATTTTCGCAAAAATGTTACGTTTTCAATGATCTCCATAATCAGAATAATGAAATCCCGAAGGGATGAAACTTCTGTAAATTTCAGGATATAGCTTACCGGAACCCTGAAAGGGTGAAATTATTTTGTAAATTAATAGATTATATTTGTAAGTGGAAATTGAATATAAAATAATGAAAGTACAGAGATGATATCCCGTTTGTTAATTATCGTATTCATTTCCTTTTTTTCATTTCATGTTTATGCACAGCGTGATCTAGAGACTATCCAAAGTGATGAAGAACTTCGTCAGTTTATATTGCAGACCGCCCCGCAGGAAGATGCCTTTGTAGCTGTGCAAAGACTCGCCAAACCCTTCATTGATAAAAAAGACTGGAATGGCGCCATCAAAGTATTCCTTGAATACCGTGACCTGTTTATAGATGAAATAAACCGCACAGATAAAATCGTATCACTCCTCGGCGCAATGGAACAGGGGCTTGTTGTTACCAATATTGAAACCGTTAACACCAAAAAAAGCGAATACTTTCCCGTGCTATCTATTGATGGATCGTTAATGTACTTTACCTTTGCCGAAGGCAAAAAGGGCGGAGAGGATATTTATTTCTCGCAGCTCATTGGCGATACATGGATAAAGCCCCAAAACCTGGGTGCGCCTTTCAGCACAAATGAAAATGATGCGATTAACAGCGTCTCAGCTGATGGCAATTCAATGGTGCTCTTCGGGTCTTATAAAGGATTTATTGGGGGCGGTGATAATTTTTACGTACAGAAAACTCAGAACGGCTGGTCACAGATCAAGCCATTCCCCAAGCAGCTTAACACGCAGTATTGGGAGTGCGACGGATTCCTTACAGCCGATGGCAAAGCGTTTATTTTTACGAGCGATAGGTCTGGCGGCGTTGGTGAGTTTATCAAAGGGGGACAGTTCTACCACGGTGAGTATGAAGGCAACACAGATATTTACGTCTCTGTAAAAAATGATTCCGGCTGGGGTAAGCCAATAAATATTGGTACTATGGTCAATACTCCATATGCTGAGCGTTCGCCATTCCTCCATCCGGATGGCAAAACTCTGTATTTTTCAAGTGATGGCCATTACGGCTTGGGCAGCCTTGATGTGTTTAAAACCGTACGTATGAGCGATACATCATGGGTTGACTGGAGCGAACCCGTAAATCTTGGTAAGGAAATAAATACATCGGGGTATGATGTAGCCTATAAGATATCCACAGACGGCAAGTACGCCTATTTTTCCAGTGACCGCGAAGGCGGAAAAGGGGGATACGATATTTACCGCGTGACTCTGCCTAAAGAGGCAATGCCTGAAAAGAATGTGCTGACTATAAAAGGCAAAGTTACTGATGAAAACTCAAAGCCCCTTGATGCGAAGATTTTGTGGTATGACTTAAGCGCAAATACAAATGCGGGTTCGCTTACCAGTGACCCTGAAACCGGAAATTACATTATAACTCTGCCTAACGGGGCACTCTACAGCTATTTTGCTGAACGCTCAGGGTATTACTCAGTAAGTAATAATATCGATCTCAGCTCACAGAATGAATTCAGTGAGCTGACCGTTGATATTGTAATGCAGTCAGTACAGTCGCTGCAAAATACATCAATTGTGCTGAATAACATTTACTTCGATTTCGATAAATCAGACTTACAGCAGGGTTCATTTGTTGAGCTTGATAGGGTCGTTAAATTCCTGAACGATAACCCAAACGTTAAAATTGAAATATCAGCGCATACCGATAGTAAAGGAAGTGATGACTATAACTTATCCCTTTCACAAAAACGCGCTGAGAGCGTTGTGGCATTTTTGGCAGGTGCTGGGGTCGATCCTGTTAGACTGATTGCAAAAGGCTACGGCGAAAGTGTTCCGATAGGGGATAACTCCACAGAAGAAGGCGCCGCAAAGAACCGCAGAGTTGAGATGAAGGTGCTGAATTGAAATTTCTCTATTGTCATACCAGCTTTCGGAGGTATGACAAGC
>JBHEKV010000062.1:0-3469 GCA_041859235.1 Ignavibacteria bacterium
ATCGGCAGTACACCAATAAATATCTTCGGGTTTAAGATCAAATACATATTTACTTGTTAGATAAGTTTGAGTTGCATACCCGCCTGTTGTGTGCAGGATACCTTTAGGCTTACCTGTTGTTCCGCTGGTATACAAAATATAAAGTGGATGCTCGCTATCCAGTTGTTCAGCCGGACATTCATCATCAACACCCATCATTAATTCGCTGTACCAGTGGTCGCGTCCCAAATGGAAATCGATGTGGTGACCAGTGCGGTTCACTACAATCACATTTTCAATTGTGGGGCAACCCGGCATAGCTTCATCAACATTAGCTTTCAGGTTAACAATTTCGCCGCGGCGGTAGCCGCCATCTGCTGTGATAACCATTTTAGCCTGCGCATCGTTTATTCTATCGATTAAAGCAGAAGCGGAAAATCCGCCAAAAATAATTGAGTGTACTGCGCCAATCCTTGTACATGCAAGCATTGCTACTGCTATTTCAGGAACCATCGGCATGTAAATACATACGCGGTCGCCTTTTTCGATTCCCATTTTCTTAAGCACGTTTGCAAATTTGCATACCTGCCTATGAAGTTCCTGGTAGGTCCATGTAGCTGTGTCGCCATTCTCGCCTTCCCAAATGATTGCGGCTTTAGTTCTGCGCCAGCTATCAAGGTGTCTATCCAGGCAATTATAGCTCATGTTAATTTTACCGCCAACAAACCATTTTGAGTGGGGAGCTTTCCACTGTAATACTGTTTTCCATTTTTTGAACCAATGAAGCTCAGAGGCAGCCTTTGCCCAGAACTTTTGGGGAGCCCTAATGGATTCATTGTAGATTTTTTTATACTGCGCCATTGATTTTATGTGCGCCTTTTTAGAAAACTCAGGGCTGGGTTTAAAAACCCGTTTTTCTTTTTCAAGTGAAGTGAACTTTGACTGATCCATGTAGTTTATATATTATTGATTTTCAATTTATTATCTTATAGCAAGCAAAATAATTTTAATTTGTTTAAGTTGCAATTTATATAGAAGTTATGAGGTTAATAATTCTAAACCTCACCCACTAACTCCCTCTCCTAATAGGAGAGGGAGAACCAAAATTTCAGAATTATCGCTCCCCTCTCCTTTCAGGAGAGGGGTCGGGGGTGAGGTTATCACCGGAACAAGGATAAATTAATCAAGTTCAATAAAGAGAATAATTTTTTAGTTTTGGAGATATGACATTTTTAAATCCGTTATTATTATGGGGTTTGGCTGCAGTATCAATTCCGATACTGATACACATATTCAATCTTAAAAGAACGAAGAAGATAGAATTTTCTACTTTAATGTTCCTTAAAGAAATTCAGCAGTCAAAATACAAAAAGATAAAGCTTAAGCAGCTTCTTATACTTTTGTCAAGAATAGCCTTCATAGTATTTCTTGTGATGATGTTTTCAAAACCATTTGAAAAGGGTTTCCTGGGTGCACCTGAGTCAAAGTCAAAGAGTTCAGCGCTGATCATCCTTGATGATTCTTTCAGTATGCAGACAAGGGATAATAGCGGCAACGATCTTGAAAACGGAAAGAAGAAGATCACAGAACTGCTTGATGCCATAGGTCCCGGCAGTGAAGTCTTTTTCACAACCGTCTCGGCAGTTAACAGCCCCTCATCGTCAGTACCGGTGAAGGATATTAACAGCCTGAAAGACACACTAGTACATATAAAAACATCAGCGGTAAGCAGGAGCCTTAGTGAGGTATTATATTACTCTGAAGATATTCTGCGTTCAGCTTCAAATGGCCTCAAAGAGGTCTATCTTGTAACAGATGGTCAGTCAACTTTTCTGAAAAAGGACGCATTAACTGCGCCCGTATTCAAAGATAAAAACAACGTGAACTTCACTGTAATACTGACGGGCACAAGGGACGCGAACAACATTTCGATAGATACTATAAACACGGTTTCAAAAATATTTGAAAAGAACCATCCGGTAAAGATCAAGGCCGCTTTAAATAATCATAATAATTTCAATACTGCGAACAAAAGCGTGATACTGACCCTTGGCAGCTACAAAGAAGAAAAAGTTATTGATATTCCCGCAAACACTACTATAGAAGCTGATTTTATATTAAAGCCTGAACAAACGGGGTTTGTATCAGGCAGTATCGAGCTGGTTCAGAGCGATATTTCAGATGATGAGATATCAGCCGACAACAGGCAGTTTTTTACATTTTACGTTCCCGATAGAGTGAATGTACTTATAGCCTCAGCTTCGCCTGCGGATGCTGAGTACATTAAGCTTGTGCTAAATACTTCCAAAGAAATATCGCCCGATGCCGGCTCACAGGCGCTCTTTTCAATCAGGGAAACTAACGCTGCTGATCTTTCCCGGGAGGACCTGAATCTGTATAACAGCATAATTATCATCAATAAACCCGGATTTTCATCTGAAGAGTCTGCAAAACTCAAAAATTACATTTCCTCAGGCGGCGGAGTTATTCTGTACCCCGGCAGTTTAACAGAAATTGATAATTACAATAATGAATTAATGAAACCGATGGATTTGCCCTACATTACAGGCAGGTTCAGCCGGACTGAAGCCATGAAGTTCGATAAGATCGATCTTGATCATCCCGTGTTTGAAGGTATTTTCAAAACATCTCAGGAAAAGAAGAACTTCAATATTGAATCACCTTCAGTACTAAACGGAATAGTTTCAGGTACAGGCAAAAATTCACAGAGCATAGTTACACTTACCGGGGGCATGAATTTCATGACTGAATACTCAGTGGGAAAAGGCAAACTAATTTTATTTTCATCTCCGCCTGATATTTCAAGCTCTGATTTTCCTGTCAAGAACCTCTTTTCCCCGGTAACTATCAGAAGCGTATTATACACTGCTGATATCAACGGCATAAGGCCGGCAATCACAGGCAGAGATTATTTTATTGATCTTGGTAAGTTCAGCTTAGTTAGCGATTCACTCAGCTTAGAATCAAATTCAAAAGTTGTTCCCGTTGGAATGATTAAACTGAATGAAAATGCGGAAATCATCAATATAGGTCACTCACTGCTTAGCAGTGATAATTACAGCGTTGTTAACGCAGGCACCAATTTATTTAGTGTTCCGGTGAATTTCAGTATGATCGAATCTGTTTCAGGCAGAGTGAATACAGAGAATATTGCTGAAATGTTCATTGAGTCATACGGCATTCAGGCAAATGTTGTCGCTCATACAGATTTACTGAAATCATCTGTGATAGATATCAGAAATGGCAGAGAATTATGGATGTATTTTTTTGTGATAGCGCTTATATTCCTGATAATTGAGTACTTACTTGCAAGATCAATAATGAAAAGTAAATAGAAAATTTAATCTTTTTAATAAGTTTTTTTTTGAGTATATTTAAGTCCTTAAAAATAAGGCGATTACAAGAAAATTATATAAATAATAGGAGAATTCACCAAATGAGGTCCGCAAAAGTTTTAACGGTATTTTTG
>JBHEKV010000088.1:0-31801 GCA_041859235.1 Ignavibacteria bacterium
GCCATGTTGCTATAATCTCATCAACCCTATTTGGTTTCAACAATGTTAAATAATACATATTATCGCTTACTGCTTTAGAAAAGTTTATACAATAAATTTACTTTAATAAGTCAGCACCATACTTTTCTGCAAATTTCTTCAGGAAAATATTGATCACTCGTACTAAAAATACAAAAAACAATGTCCCTATAGTTACTCCATCCTGTTTATATATTCCCAACGAAACCAATACAATAATAAAAATAATAAATAAAAAAAGTGAAATTAGTGTTGATTGCAAATAATAGTTTCTCTCAGGGGCGTTTTCCTTTTTGTCGATTTCTTCTTTTTCTATTATTTGTTTTGTCATTTGGAATTTGACATTTGACATTTCGCTTCTATTGTATTACCTGGCTTATCAGCGAAACACTGAATATACTCAGCAGGAACCAGCCTATGAATCCTTCGAGGATGGTTAAGTAGCGGGGAATGCCTTTTATCGGTATTTGCCCGAAACCGAGTGTTGAAAATACATTCAGGCTGAGTGCAACAGAATCCAAAACATGAATAAGGAAGAACCACACTACAGTCAGCATGAACACCATACCATACATTACTGTTGCAATTATCTTTTTCGCCTGACTCATTGTTTCCCATTCATCCGGGAAAATATCTATCAGTTTATAAAACAATTTAGTTGGTTTATTACGGATCAGCTCCAGGAAATAAAGCGGCTTGCCGAATAAATTAAAATACCACGGCACCTTTCCTTTTGATTCCGTAACAAAGCTCATGTATTCATCGTAGGTGGGAGTTTTATTCTCTTTCGCGATAACTGAATCTTCAATTTCAAGGAGAGTTTGCGGCGATGAAAGATACTTTCCGTAAATTTTAAGCTGATCAAACATGCTGCGCTTGTGGAATGAAAGAATTGAGTATGGGAAGAAGAAATATATTCCCGCGAAGAAGAGCAGCACATAGAAGGCAATCTGAATTGCCTTCAGCGGATTTGTTCCGTAATCACAAAACGTTTTTAGGAAAACATTCATGAGGTAATTAAAGAAAATGCTCTTATCAACACCGCTGGTATATTGCCGGTCAAGATATATCGTTTCGATATCTTTCCACTCAACGTAGCATGAATTGGCGGCAATGCGGTTACCTTGCGATTTGAACGCATTGTAAAAATTGGCGTAACAGCTTATCAGGCTTGCAAACCGCACTTCACTGCCAATACTATCAACTGAATTACCGTTATATGTTTTCTGAAGTTTATGATCAAAGATTGATATCCTGTTATTTGCTACAGTTGACCACTGCACTCTTGTATTAATTGGATTAATATTGAACGCATCAAGCACAAGACTGCCGTTGTATTTACATTCATTGGTAACAAATGCATTGCCTACGGTTGATTCTGACAGATCAACAGTACAATTAAATATGTTTCCCGTTAAGCTCAGGTTCTTGAAATCTGATTCAGTAAGCGTTAGAAAGAACTGCGGGTTATTTCTTAAATTTTCGGGGAGGTCAAAAACGCAATCGGCAATATCAACATCAAAGCCGTTTTGCTTGTTGGCGAATCTGAAGAGACGGGGCTCCATATCAAGGGCATCTGTATCACCAAACAAGTTGGGATTAATTGAAATACTGCAATTCTTAAATGTAAGCCTGTCTTTTACATCATTCCTGAAGAACTTAAATCCGTGCTCAAGTTTACAGCTATCAAGGTCGATGAAATCGATATTGTTATTATAAAACCGCAGAGTCTTTTTGAATGTACACTTCTTAAAAATCGCTTTTATTGGGGTTGAATTAGCAACAGCGAAGTAATCGTTAAATGTAATGTTACGAAGAACCAGCCAATAGTCAACATCAAAGTCACAGTTTAGAAGCCTTATGCTCTGATTGATAAAAAGCTCAGGCTGGCCGCCGTTAAAACGTTTATCCATACCCTCTTTATCATCGGGCATTTTGTAGCGAATCTTAACATTTTCAAATGTTGTGTACTTCGTACACTTCGCCATTTCATTGATAAATTGGGTGAATGTTACGGTCTGCCCGTCAATATTGGAATCAGCCCAAATATTAAGAGGGAGAATAAACAGCCATAATATTAACAGTTCTTTGTGCAATGTTCTATATATAGTCAATTGTAATTAATTGCTTTCCCACCAAAGGAGTTCTCAGGAGAAACAGGTGCGCCAATGCGGAATTCGAAAAAAGATTCGCTATTTCCAGCTCCGCCCCGAAGGGGCCCCTTAGGGGTAGGAGCGTAATGTTTGTAGAAAATCCATACCCCGCAGCACCGAGCTCCATAGGAGCGATATGTTATTCATCGTAAAATTCAAAAATATATTTTGGGTTATATTCAACATTAAATTTTTCAAGCAAACTAATATATTCTTCACGAAATGTTTTTCTTGTATGATGTTCTTCCTGATTCAGAACATATTTCACAACCCAATCAATGTGAGAATGAGAATACGAAAATGCACCGAATCCATGCTGCCAGGAAAATTTTCCCTTTACGAATTTTTTATCATTGATAAAACTGCTTGAAATTGATTTTACATCTCTTACCAAATCAGATATTTTTATATCAGGTCTTAAACCTGCAAATATGTGAGTATGGTCAGGCATGCAGTTAATTGCCAGCAATTTTTGTTTTTTATTCCTAATAATACCGGTAATATATTTGTGTATCTCTTCTTTGTATTCTTTTCCAATGAGGTTTTGTCTGCCTTTAACCGCAAAAACTATCTGGATATAAATTTGTGAGTATGTGTTAGCCATTTTATTAACATATCGCTCCTAACGGAGCTCTGATAACTTTATGAACTTCGTTGTTACAAACATTCCGCTCCTAGCGGAGCTCTGACTTTTTTTAATATTACTCTCTACCTTCTATCGCTTCGCTCTATAAGGCAGGCAAACATTCCGCTCTTTACGGAGCTATGATTATTTTTGATATTTCTCTTTACCTTCTTTCGCTACGCTCAATAAGGCAGGCAAACATCACGCTCCTACGGAGCTGCCTTTCAAAACCTTCATCCGCAAAGTAGTACTTCATAAAAACGGGGTTTGGAAAAGTGCATACTATAGAATCGTGCATCTAATAACACATCATCCCTTTTGCTTTCCCACCAAGTCCATTGAGACAATCTGGATATTTGGAAAGAAGATAACAACGGCATCATTATTATGATACTAAAGTCCGTAAATTTATGGATATTGAGTGATTTATTAAAGGGGGAAAGAAAAAGTAAATGGCTCATGTTAAATCGCATGAACGGCGACACTATGACAAAGGTAGGTTTTAAGGTGAAAGGAAGAACTTACTATATTGAATTCTTTCATTACTATAGATCTGCCGTTCTGCAGGCAGATGCTGAAACAAGTTCTGCATGACAAAATTCTTTTATCAAAAATCGGTTTATTGGTGATATAAGAGGAAAATCCCTGTCTAAGTAACTTAGACAGGGATTCAAAGAGGAAATAGGAGAAAAAAATGGGGTAAAAATCAGAAGGGGTTAATTTTGTAAATTGCAAATTGTATGAGTTCGTGTTTCATATTCTTTCCTTAATTAATCTACACAAATATAACATTCGCCCGGCGCCCTGCATATAGTTTAATAGACCAATTACTTGTAGTTAAAAGTATTACTGTATATAACTGAAAAAACCGCAATTATTGCGGTTATTTATCGTAGATTTAGCAATCAATGCATCAATTGCGCCGGTACCCGAAGATACATTACCCTTAATTAGCTCAGGCCTTAGCAAATCTAATCCAGATATCTTTCCCTTTTTCATCGATGGGGGCGCCGGAAGTAAAAATAATAGTAGAACCTTCATTAACAATTTTCTTTTCCAGCAATATCTTCCTTGCGATCTTTATTGCCGTTTGCTCATCGGGCAGGTCTTCAAAATAAATGGGGATAATTCCCCAAATCAGCCTCAATACATTCATAACTTCAAAGCTGTCGCTCATTGCCACAATGCGTGTGCTGGGTCTGAATTTACTCATCGCCTTCGCCATTCTGCCTCTGCGTGTAAATGATACAACTGCTTCCGCGTGAAGCTGAACCGCCATATCAGCAAGCGCTTTGCCCACTGAATCAAAAATAGTTTCTTCTACGGTAAGCGGCCTTTCTTTTCTTTCGTACTGAACAAGATCCATATTAGCTTCTGTTTGCACAAGAATTCGCTGCATCATCTCGACGGTTTCAATGGCGTATTCACCCACCGAAGTTTCACCGCTCAGCATTACAACATCAGTGCCGTCCCAAACAGCGTTCGCAACATCGCTGGTTTCAGCGCGTGTAGGTACTGCGTTATGTATCATTGATTCAAGCATCTGGGTTGCGGTAATAACCATTTTACCCCGGCGATTACATTTGCGAATGATGCTTTTCTGTATTACAGGTACTTCCTGAGGAGGAAGTTCTACACCAAGATCACCGCGGGCGATCATGATCCCGTCTGCAGCTTCGAGTATGTCATCAAAATTCCTGACTGCTTCGGGTTTTTCAATTTTGGCTATGATGTTTTTATCATAACCTTTATCTTCGAGATATTTCCTTAGTTCGGTAATATCGCTTGCTTTACGGACAAATGACAGAGCGATAAAATCAACCCTATGCGTAAGCGCAAAATCCAGATCTTCAAAATCTTTTTCAGAAAGCGAAGGAAGGCTGAGCTCCATGCCGGGAAGGTTCATTCCTTTTCGGGGTTTCAGTGTGCCGCCTTCAAGCACAACACAGAAGATTGAATCATGATCAATTGCTATAACCAGCAGCTTAATGAGTCCGTCATCAATATAAATATGATCGCCAATCTTCGCATCATGGGCAAGCTCTTTATAAGAGCATGAAAATTTCTCTTTAGTGCCAACAATATCGTGCATTGTGATTTCAAGATGATCGTTCTCTTTCAGTTCATACTCAGGCAGCAGGAGCTCGCCTACACGAATCTTTGGACCCTGCAGATCTATCAAAATTGCAATGGGTTCACTTGTAGCCACGCATGCATCATTCACGTTTTTAAAAACCCTGTCATAATAATCATGGCCTCCGTGCGAAAAATTCAGCCGAACACCATCAATACCTGCCTGAATAAGTTCAATTATTTTTTCTTTGGTATCCGCCGCCGGACCCAGTGTCGCAAGGATCTTAGTGTTCTTGTTGCTTATTTTCTTGTTTACTTCTGACTTAATTTTTGATTGTTCTAACAACTTTGATTATCCCGTTTATATCAAACAAATTTACAGGTTTATCCTTAATAAATTCATTTATACTTTTGTGAAATCCTTTTGCCGAATAAATATTCAGGAAATCACAGTTACTCTTATTTTTTCTTTCGAACAATTTATCAATTTCAGAAGTTTCTTTAAATTCAGTAATTTTTGTATGGAAAGTAAAGTAATAGAGTTTATCCCCGAAACTGAGAATACGGTCTTGCTCAAAATTCTCATCAGTTAACTCCGCTTTATCTTCATATCCAAGATGCAGGTAAATATTCATTACTTCCTTTTCAAAGCTCAGCCCGTCCATCATATTCCAGAAACTAAAATCTTTCCTTATTTTCCAGAATTCGTAATTATCGCGCTCTTCATTGTACTTCGTAAAAACTTTGTGCTCATCTGTTTTTGAACGCTGTTTGATATAGTACATTTCAGCCAGCTTAAATAACAGCGCAGGAACGCCAATGCAGATAATACCAAGGCTTGCGAAAATAAACACCTGGGTTACTATCTGAATAAAATTATCAGGCTGTACTTTATTGAAATAAAGTACATATACCACCATGCCAAAGGCAATGCCTATGCCAATAGTAAGATGATGGGTTAAGATATCGGATATCTTTTTATCCCGTGATTCAGCCGAGCGAAGCTGCGCCTTTGTGATACCGTATTTCTGGAATGTTGGTACTTTCAAATTACTGTTCTTTCAATTTAGCGTTTCGTTCATCTTGGATTCTGAATGCACTGAGTATTTGGCAGAACGCTGAATGATGCAACGCTCCACGACGGGACATAAGTGTCATAAAAATTTATATCAAGATACGAAGAAGTCTGCTCATTGACTTCAGTTAATGGAGTACCTCCTATTGGTGTAACCGGGTTATCTGCCAGACATCCTGTGCCGTTATTATACAGACTGAGCTGGTACATATCGTTGCTTCCGGCGCCAAAAGATGAAGTGCTTCCGGTAAGAAGCAAGCCGCCATCTGATTTAACCGAAATTGAAGATGCTATTTCATTTGATGAACCGCCGAACAATTTTGCGTAATTGAATGCGCCATCACCATAAAGCTTTACAAGCGAAATATCCTGCAGATTGTTCACATCATTCTGCATGTTTCCCGCAAGCAGATATCCGCCATCACCGGTTGAAAGAACTTTATAAAACTGGGAGGGCCCCCCGGCATTTCCGTCAAAGGTTCTTGACCAGTAAACAAAGCCATCCTGGTTATCGATATTAAAAACATAAGCGTCTTCATCAACCAGCCCGAAAGAACTTGTTGAGCCGCAGGCAACAAATCCGTTTGAAACACCCTGAATATCTTTTATATTATCAAAACCGGCGCCGCCATATGACTTAGACCACCTTAGAACTCCATCGCCGTATAGTTTAAGAATATACGCGTCACCTGATACACCAAAGCTGAAAGTGTAACCGCCGATTATATAGCCGCCTTCAGGAGAAGTGCGAATTGAATTACCGTAATCATTTTCCGGACCGCCGTAACATCTGGCCCACATCAAACCGCCTGATTGATCGAGCTTAAGAGAAAAAACATCATAACCGCCAATGCTGAATGAATTGGAATATCCTGTCATAATATATCCCATATCACCTGTCTGAATAACGGAGTTTGAATAGTCTTCATTCCACCACCTGTATACATTGCTCCATGCAATAACACCGGATTGGTCGATCTTCATCAAAAACGGATCAAAGGTTCCCCCAAATGAGGATGTGGTACCGCTGATCACAAAACTTCCGTCGGCAGTCTTTTCGATAGATGTAGCCTGATCATTACCGCTTCCGCCGTACAGATTTGACCAAACGACTGTTCCGTTACCGTTAAGCTTCATAATAAAAATATCATTATCCCCAAAGGCTCCTGAAATAGTATAGCCGCATACTATTATGCCGCCATCGCTGCACTGCCTTGCCCCCGTGATAAGATCAGATAGCGGAGTGCCGTATGTATTTGAGAATATTTTAGTTGTATCAATAACAACCGGAGGAATAATGGGGTCTGTAATATCATCGCCCTGTTTACAGGCTGAAATGAAAATGACAAGTACAAATGTAACCAAAACTGCAATTTTAACCGGAATGATCCTGTTCATTAAATAATTTTAAATTAAATTCAACTTCTAAATTAAATTATGCGTAAAATATACTGCAGAACTAACGTTAGTGACCAGTATAAAAACGCAATTGCTGAAACAATAAAAGAAAATATGACCAGAATACAGGATAAAACAAATACCGTGAACGCGGTGTAATAGAATATCCTGAAAAACCTCTCCATAAATGCGTTAAAATTTTGAATAAAATAGCAATAATTGAAAGTTATTGCAAGTCTTATAGCCCAAATTGAAACGATTAATAACATCTTAAGGTTAAATTTACAAAGAATTATTTATTTTGTAACTATATATTTATTTAAAGTTAAGTATAATAAAAGAGAGCTAAATTATTGGATTACTTGATTTTTAACTTGCTTTTTAATTATATTTGTAACATTAGGAGACGAGAAGACTTTATTTACAAGTAAGTTACAGATTCGTATTTAACGATAAAATAATAATAAACTAATAGTCCGAAAGGACGGGAGGGCATAAATGAAGCCGACAGTTAAGTCAAAGACCGATAATCCGTTAAGTGAGCTGATAGACGATGAAACATATAATAATTTAAAGAAATATAAATTATTGGATGAAAAAGCTATCCGTGATTACAAGATCCGCCAGATGTACAAGGATATGAGAAGAGAAATGAGTGCTGGCGAAGCTATTGATAAGATACAGGAAATGTTCCCCTATCTTCAGTTCGATACAATAAGAAAGATAGTTTACCAGGTTTCAAAAAAGTAATAAGGTAAAATACGCATCAACCGCAATTTTTTGATATAATGGCTGATAAATTGATAAATTAATTGGAAGAACCCGATATCAAAGCAGCGCAAAAAAACTCTTCGAAAAGACAAAATCCATTTGATATACCCGTTAACCAGGACTTAGTTAAGGTCCTGGTTAACTTTATATACCAGGAGACAACACGTTTCGGGCTTAAAAAAGTTGTGCTTGGCTTAAGCGGCGGAATTGATTCCACAGTTGCCGCATACCTTGCGGCGCTTGCACTTGGACCCAAAAACGTGCTTGGTGTAATGATGCCTTACAAAACTTCGAGCGCTGACAGCGTAAGTGATGCCCTTTCAGTTGTAAAAGATATTAAAATAAAGAGTATGCTTTTTAATCTCACCGGATCTGTTGATGCGCTGGCTGAAAACGACCTGGATATACTGAAGAACAAGGTTCGTTTTGGGAATATTATGGCCCGCATGAGAATGATATGCCTTTATGACCAGTCAAATGAGAAAAAAGCGCTGGTGCTTGGCACGGGAAATAAAACAGAAATACTGCTGGGTTACTCAACGCTGTACGGTGATTCAGCAAGTGCTATAAACCCGCTGGGTGACCTTTACAAAACACAGGTGTGGCAGCTTGCAGAGCTGCTGAAATGCCCTAAACAGATCATTAAGAAAAAGCCCTCGGCTGACCTGTGGACGGGGCAAACCGATGAAGGAGAACTGGGCTTCACCTACCGCGAAGCAGATGAGCTACTGTACTACATGATAGACCAGCGATACAGTGATGAAGAATTAATTGATATTGGTTTCAAACAGCCGTTCATAAAAACCCTGCGTGATAAGATAAGGTTCAATCAGTTCAAACGCGTACCGCCGGTAATTACAAAGGTAAGCAACCGCACCGTAAACGTTGATTTCAGGTATAACAGAGATTGGGGAAGCTGATTCAATTACGAATTAGGAATTTAGAATTAGGAATTAAGAATTAGAAGTCAAAAGCAAAAACAAAACCTTCCTTCGCTAGCGCTCAGTAAGGCATAGCCCAAAGTTTACCACTAAGTCACCAAGTTCACTAAGAAAATCAAAAGCTAATATTGTAACGACTGGCCTCCGGGCAGACATAAAATACATTTGATGCATTAAACTTCTAATAGTACTTATCTTTAATATAGCTCCTTAGCTCGCCGCTGCTTTCAAGTTTTTTATATTCATCAAGCTGCTTATTTACAGCAGATGGTTCAGCCTTAAGAATTGTATCATAAAGTGTCAGCATTGCTTTGTAGCCAGCGTATACGGATTTTAACCCCATCTTTTCATTTTTATGTTCGATAAGATAGTAGCCTATCCCGAACATATATATCCCCAGCATATCCGGCTCGTAAGTATAACCAGAATTCAGTAATTCAAATTTTTCATCAATGCTGATTGCGATATAAGGACAATCGATGAACCATTTCAGCACATACGCGCTAACCGCTTTACGCAGGTCTTTATCCTGAGATGGCGTATTGGTTTGAAGCCAAAGAATGAACTTCTTCACATTCCCTTCAGCAGCTTCAAAATCTTCTTTCGTTTTCCAGTCAGTTTTGAGACTGTCATTCTGAGTGAAAATATTTACGCTTCCGGCCAGAAGAAGAATCAGAATTAATATATACTTTTTCATTACTTTTCCTTTTAATAATTGGGCAGCTGCAGCTACTGGTTACTCATAAAATAATCGGCTTTGTCTATCCAGTCATTAAGTGTTGGCGCCATACTTGGATTCAGGTTCTTGGCCTTAGTCCAGTCATCAATAGCTTCTGAATACTGGTTGTCATAGTAGTATGAAATCCCCCGGTTGAGATAAGCCTGGACATAATTTTTATCTATCTTAATGGCTTTTGTAAAATCCTTAATTGCGTCACCCCAGTCACCCAGCTGCATTCTTGCAAGTCCGCGTGAGTATACGGGACCGATAAGATCAGGGTATTTATTAATTATCTTGGTGTAATCACTGACAGCCTTTTCATAATTTTCCATTTTGTAATTAATATCAGCCTTATTAATTACCGGTGCAAGATATTCAGGATCGAGTTTTGACGATTGGTTAAAATCCTTCAGCGCTTCTTCGTATTTCTTTTGCTGCAGGTAAGCGAGTCCCCGGAAATTTAAACATATTGCATCGTTGGGTACTTTTGCCAGGAACTTGTTAAAATATTCAATGGCGCTTTCGTATTTGGTATCTTCGTAAAGTGATTTACCCTTGAAGAAATAATTGATCGATTCAAGCTTAACTTTATCTTTATACTCACCAAGATCAACACTGAGCACGTCTTCGATCTTAATGGCGAAATTGAGGTTCTGCCCTTCTTTCATTCCCATGGTGCTGATACCGATAAGCTCGCCATCGGCGTTGAGGACAGCTCCCCCGCTTGAGCCTGGTGAAAGGCTGGCGCTTATCTGGATATACTCGATATCATTTTTTTTATCGTCAAATTTCCGGAAGCCGCCTACAAGCCCTTCGGTGATGGTGTTCTCGAGTCCCATGGGACTGCCGATAGCAAATACTTTATTGCCAACTTTCATGTTAGCGGAGCTGCCGACTTTCACCTGCGGGAAATCGCCGGTTTCGAGTGAAAGCACGAGTACATCTTTATCAATGCTCAGCCCGACAATTTCGATGTACTTAATCTCTTTATCCTTGTGCTTCAGCACAATTTTTTCATTGCCGGCAAAGATGTGGAAGTTTGTAACGAGGATATTTTTATCCTTCAATATTACGCCGCTTCCCTGCGCGGATTTGTTGCCTTCGAAGTCATACGCTTCAACAACTACAATGGCTTCGTTTACGTTAACAAATACTTCATCAGCCTGCTGGCTGAGCACCTTTGGTGCGGCAATAAAAATTACTGCTAAGATTATGATTAGACTGGTAAACAGATAGGTATTAGGCTTTTTCATTTATTTAAGGCCTCCTGTACGGGAAAAATAATGTAAAGTGTTGGAAAATTCAATATTAATCACGGTGGATTTGCAATGCAGCGGCTTACCTCCGGGGCAGTCAGATATGACTCAATTGACCTTCTTTTTCCTTTTTTCTTTTAACAGATCATCCCATAAACTATGATGATTACCTGACCCTATGTAAGTTTCGTGCACTCTCCAGGTCGTCATATTCCCGGTTCTATCAAAACGTGAGTTATTATCATCAAAATCGTTTTTGTAAATTTTATCACTTAATAATGATTCGTTGACCTTTATTGTTGTATTTTCTTTTGCTCTTATATCCATTTTTCAATGTTATTCCAGTTTAATTCAACTTCATCTTACAACAAATTTAGTATTATTCAAAGATTTTTCAATTGACTTAAATCAATATATGGAATAAGAAAATATGTTTTTCGGGATACGAAAATAGGACGAAAAAAACCGTTATTGATACTATATCCAATAACGGGGTTTTTCCTACAGGAAATGACAGTAACAACGAATTGGAACATTTCAAATCTCATAACCCCTCGTTCTAGGGAAGAGGGGTTTGAAATTTTGCGCCGCTGACCGCTCAGACGGGCGCCCTCTCACGCGTGCAGAGGCTGGATTTAAATGGGTGGCGAATTATCAGTAATAAACCCGCAAAAAAACTTATACATTAAATGCAGGTAAACGGAATCTCATAAATTAATCGTATATCTCTGTGGCATTCACAAGTATACCGTCTTCATTATATTCGCATAAGAACCTGATACCTGCAATTACTTCGATAGTAAAATAGTTTGCCGCTGCTGAAGTTTCAGCGCTGATATCCAGATTACCGAATACAAACGCTGATGCAATTAATGATATGTAAAAAAATTTCTTAAGCATTTTAGCCTCCGTTAATTGATTTTTTTAGTTTGCCCTTTATCGGGATATCATTAATTGTATGGCAAAATCACTCAGAAATTGGCATAATTCCACCATTTTATTGAGCGTTTGTCGGGTAATCCTTGGGATATTTTCCTTAGTTTCTACAGCATATATTTGATTTTTCTCACAATTTCGTTATTTTTGTATCTCAAAATTTTATGCATTTGTCGGGTACTATATCATGGCGGAATCTAATGTATTTACGGTAATAAGGAGTTTTTCAGAAAACGAGAAAAAATCCTTCAGGAAATTCCTGGATTCGCCGTATTTCCTCAAAAGCGAAAAGCTTCTAAAATTGTTTGATATTCTTACCAAAGAGGCGGGTGATGAATTATACCCCGGTTACAGAGAGAAAATATACTCGGAGATAAATCCCGGTATGGTATACAGGGATTCTACTATCCGCAACCTTATTTCAGAGTTGAATAAACAACTCAATGAATTTATGACGATGGAAAATTTCAGGAATTCAGGGCTGAATAAGAAGAAACATTTGATAGCAGAAAGACAGAAAAAGAATCTGCCTGCTATTGATTACTTCGAAACAGAAGATTACGATATTGAAAAAGGAACTGATTACAGCTACTTCCTGACTAAGCATTTTTTAGAATCATATAACTATAACTTTACAGCAACTACAGGAAAGGTTACAAAACTTAAGAACATAGAAAACGAACTCGAACAGCTTGAAAATTCTCTGAAGTATCTTCACTTATTCTACCTTTCACAGATCAGCCAGTTTCTAATGACGGTGCTGATATTGCAGAGAACATATGACATTAAAGAGTTTCCGAGAATCATAAA
Source organism: Ignavibacteria bacterium (assembly GCA_041859235.1). Classification (GTDB taxonomy): domain Bacteria; phylum Bacteroidota; class Ignavibacteria; order Tepidaquicellales; family OLB5; genus OLB5. The sequence goes on from JBHEKV010000088.1 coordinate 12,778, forward strand.
CAAGTTGTCACAGGAAATAGACGAGGAAAAAATTAAACAGGCAATACCCCCTGACGACGAATATTATTATGTGGTGGAGTTGTACCTTAGTATGATCAATATGTACAGGAATCATCGAGAAACGAAATACTACTTTACGTACAAAGAATGTTTTTACAAATATTCTTTCAGGGTATCTGCAGATGAATGCAGCATGCATATTTCTAACCTGTCTTCATATTGTACGGGCAAAGTTTCCGAAGGAATTGAGGAATTTGATAATGAGTTCTTTGAACTGATAGAACTGACAATTAAAAATAAATATTACCAGAACAATAACACAGAGCATTTGCCGCACGAATATTTCAGGAATTTCCTTCTTCATGGCATAAGGCTTAGGAAATTTGACTGGGTAAATGATTTTATACATGAAAATTATATGAAGGTTCACCCCGCTGATAGGGAAAACATGAAACAGCTTGGATTTGCTTACCTTAACTTCAGCACAGGGCAGTATGATGAAGCATTAGAGAATATAAACAGGATCTCCCCCGATTTCTTTGCCTTCAAGTTTGATATCAAGAACCTTACGGTTCAGATATTCTACGAGCTTGGGTATTTTGAAGAAGCGCTTACTCAGATAAAGTCATATAAAGAATATCTCAGGAAAGATAAGCTTCTGAACATGGAAAAGAGAAAAAGGTATTTTAGCTTCCTGAAGTTCACGGAAAACCTGGTTTTACACCGCGCCGGAACCAAAGATACAGATATTGGTTACCTAAAGTATCGTATATCATCACACAAAGCTACAGCATTTAAACCCTGGCTGATGGAGAAAGTTATGCTGCTGGACACCAAAATGAAAAGATCCGCATAGTACCCCTTACTTAATATAAATATCCTGTTTTAGGGAACATTTTGAAGGTTTTTGACGTATTCGATATAGTTGATATACAGAACCTGGAACGTTCTTTTTATCTGAATTCCAGATTTCCAATAGCGGCATTGACAATGAAATTCATTGAAAATTCGTAAATTTTAAACTATATTACCAGTTCGTATGATAATTAAAAACCTCGTTGCGGCCGTAATTCTTCTGATTATGGCGGTTTCTTCTGCTTTTGCGCAGAGCAAATTTGAAGCATCAACAATTCTGAAAGAGAAGTTTACCGATAAATCCGGCGCGCCATTAACGGGCAAGGGCGTAATAATCGGCGATGTTGATTCCGGCATTGATGTATTCCACCCGATGTTCTTTTTTGCCGATGGCGGCGAATTCACATTTGTAGATGTTAACGGTGATGGCAGCCTGACAATTGGCGAAGACGGCATTGATAAGAACGGCGATGGAAAGATTGAGAGCTCAGAGGTATTACGGTACCAGGAAATTCGCGATAACACCTGGGGAATGCTTTCATCGCTTGGGCAGGTTTCCGGAAAATATAACCCGGAATTTGACTTCCTGTATTTGGATGTGAACGGGAATAAGAAAAGGGATTTCGGCACTAAATCAGGATTTACAGAAAACGACCCGTCATACGGCGAGCAGTTCTTCATTTCAATTGATGAGAACAAAAACGGAAAAATTGAAGCAGGCGAGAAGCTTGTTGGATTAAAGACATCTAAGATAAGATCTGTAAGGCAGCGCGATGATGTGATAAGAAGACGCGGCATTGACCTGATTGAAACGGAAGAAGATAAGAACGGTCACGGAACAGGAGTTGCGGGATTAATAATAGGCGGACATTACGGCGTGCAGAAGATACACGGCATAGCGCCCGATGCAGAAATGGTTTTTTCAAGCATTCGCTATGATTACACTCCCCGTTTTGTACGTAACTTCACAGATCTGGTTGGATTTTTGCGCGATGAAAAAGTGAACATACTTTTATTTGAAGACGGCGAGTGGATGTGGGAATTTATGGATGGCTCTTCACCTGAAGAGGAAATGGTTAACCAGATGGCAAGAGACGGTGTTACAATAATAGGCGGCGCGGGAAATATGTCCGGGGGTAATATGGTTTTAATTGACCAGCTTAAGACCGGAAAATCTGTTACTTATACTGCGAGCTGCTCCGGCAAGCCTGATGAAGATGTAGCCAAAAATGACGGCGTATTTTTCAGTTTCCTGTGGAAAGACGCATCAAGTAATATCAAGTTTGAAGTAGAAACACCTGACGGAAAATCAACCGGTGAGCTTTCAGAAGGCAGCGGGATATTAAAAACAGGACAGTATAAAATATTTTACAGCCGCGAAGTATCGCCAAAGGGCACAGTAATGATGAAGTTCGGCGCATCAACGCAGGATTCAGATATTGTTCGCGGAAAATTCAAGATAAAAGTTACAAGCGATAAAGATCAGGAAATACGCGGTTATGTTGTTGATGTAACGCAGTCCTGGAGCGGGAACGCAAGGTGGGTTAACAGTAACGCGATTACTGATGAATCCAATATATGCTTCCCTTCAACTGCCGATAGCTGCATGGCAATTGGCGCGTATGTTTTTAATGTAGGATGGATGGACCAGGTTGGCGATCTCGCAAGCTACTCCAGCAAAGGATATAACATAACGGGTAAACTTGGGGTTGATATAACAGGTCCGGGTCACTCAACGTTCAGTACAGAAAAGAACAATTCGTACCAGATCTTCAGCGGAACAAGCTCAGCCGCGCCGCATGTTGTTGGCACAGCAGCATTACTGCTGCAGTATGACCCAAGCTTAACGCATGAGAAGATAAGGATGATACTGCTTAATTCCGCAAGGAAAGATAACTTTACAGGTGATGTGCCTAACCCTGAATGGGGTTACGGAAAGCTTAATATGGAAGGCGCTATACAGTATTTGATGAATTTGAGCAATTAAAACGTGAAACGTCAAACGTGAAATGTGAAAAGTAAATAGAAAAATAAACAAATAATAATATTATATATTAACAAATGAGAAAAAACAAAAGAGAAGAGCAATCTGCATACAAAACAATGCAGATGAACCAGAAGCAGCAGCAGCAGAGGAGAAAAAAAGTTGACCCTCTGAAAACAAGGGGTATTAAATATATCGATTATAAAGATACACGTTTGCTTGCCAGATTCGTAAACGAGCAGGGCAAGATTCTTCCTTCAAGAATAACCGGTATCAGCGCAAAAATGCAGAGACAGATGACCATGGCTATTAAAAGAGCACGCCAGCTTGCATTGATGCCGTTCGTAAGCGAAGAATTCAGACCGTAAGAGATCTGAACCAGGTTTAAATCTGTAGAGACGACCTCTTGGGTCGTCTCTTTTTTTTCAGGCACAGATTGAAGAACATGGTAAACTAAGACGATAAGACTTCAAAAGTCTTATTGGACTGCACAATTATACAGAACCTTATCACCAGTTTCATTATCATAAAACCATTAGACTTTTGAAGTCTTATGATAAACATATATATTTGCACAAATTTCATCCCTTATAAATTATTATAATTAATGTTAATTTGCTTTATATGATAAGAAAAAACAGATTAAGGCTGCTGTTACTCTTTGTTATTACAGCAGTACAGCTAAGTTACAGCCAAAGTGAATTCGTAATCGGTGAATTCACCGTATCAAAGATACTTGATGGCGATACTTTCCGGTTTGAGGGGCTCGATAAATCAACCCGCCTTATGGGAATTGATACAGAAGAGACCTTTAAAGATAGTGACGCCGAAATGAAGGTGAACGATATTGCATCGTACTGGGCTGAGTATTACGCGCATAAAAAGGATTCCTCAAGCAAGCCTGCCAAAATTGAATCACCCTTTGGCTATGATACCTGGCAATGGACAAAGAAATTATTTAAGGATGTTGTAAAAGTAAGACTTGAAGTAGATGATTACAAACGTGTAATAGATATGTTCAACCGTTACCTAGTTTATATTATCGCAATAAAGGAGGACGGAACAGAATTTAATTACAATATAGAGTGTGTTAAGCAGGGGTATTCGCCATACTTCAGTAAATACGGGTATGTTGCAAGATTTGATAAAGAATTTAAAGCAGCACAGAAATACGCGCAGGATAATAAGCTTGGAATCTGGAGCGGGAAGGAATTGTGTTATCCTGATTACCCTGAAAGAATTTTGTGGTGGGATAAACGCGGCGATCAGATAAAACGGTTTGAGACCGAATATGCGGGTAAACCCGGCTATTACAGTATGCTTGACCAAAGCGATTTTAATAAGCTGGTGACACACGTTGGTGATTCTGTTACGATATTTGGCAATATTGCCAGAGTAATTACTGACAACAATCCGCATATTGCCAAGCTTGAAATTAACGAAGATGATACCATTGATCTGGTGTTCTTTCAGAAACATTATGATCTAATGAAGGAACTGAAACTGGATGACCCTAAGGGTTACTATCTTTACGCAAAAGGAAAGCTGACTGAATATAAAGGCAGGAAGCAGATAATAATTGAGGATAAGAGTCAGATTTGGGAAGAATAATGGTAACCTCACACCTGTACCACCACCTGAACTTGATTGGCAAAAAGAATTTGATAGATTTTAGGATTATATCAATTGCGGCTAAAGCCGGTTTATAACTTATATTTTTACCACGAGCTAAAGCTCGTGGCTAATCAATAGTAATTCAAAAATTGTTCTGAGAAAATTAATAAGGTAAGAAAGAGGGTTTATGAATAGCTCCGCTCTTTAGAGCGGAGTATTGAAGATGCTGAAAATATGCGGCTTTAGCCGCAATTAAAGAATACTAAATCAGTCTATTTAGAGATGTCGTTTTTAAAGGCTCCCAATCATTCACTCTCTGTTAAGGTAAAGAGTAAAATTAAACAATAATCATGTTCATAGATACACATGCGCATTTAAATTATCCGGATATTGTTAAGAATATTGATGAAGTGCTTTCACGGGCTGTGGATTCAGGTGTGGAATCCATTATAATACCGGCCACTACTTACAAAACATCAATTGATATAATTGAACTTGTGCAAAAACACAAAATGCTTTATGCTGCAGTAGGCATTCACCCCACCGAGCTGAAGGACTTTGAAGAATCACATTTACCTAAAATTGAAGAGCTTGCCAAAGAGAATAAAGTCGTGGCTATTGGTGAAATAGGCCTGGATTACTACTGGGAGCCTTATGATAAAGAGCTTGAAATAATGGTTCTGACTGAGCAGCTTCGTATAGCAAAACGGGTTGGACTGCCTGTAATTCTGCATAACAGGAAATCAACCGATGACCTGATGCGAATAGTGAAGGAAGAGTTCGACGGCGGAAAACTTAAGGGACAGTTTCATTCCTTTAGCGCGGGACCGGCTGAATCAGAAGAATGCGTAGAAATGGGGTTCTATATATCATTTACCGGCAATATTACATACAAACCAAATGAGGGAACTTACATTGCTTACGATATAGTGAAGAACACAGCGGCTGAGCATTTGCTTCTTGAAACAGATACTCCCTACCTTCCCCCTGTGCCCTACCGGGGCAAGCAGAATGAACCTGCGTATGTGAAACATACTGCTGCGAAAATTGCGGGACTGAAGGAAATGAGTATTGAAGAACTTGGCAGAATAACAACTGAAAATGCAAAGAGGCTTTATGGATTGTGATTTTTTTCTCACGCACAGCCCTTCCTCCCTTCCTCCAGCAGCGCGGCATTAAGGCGTCGCACTTCGTGTTTTAAGGCGCAGCGCAAAGAACGCAAAGAGAAACGATAAGACTTCAAAAGTCTTGTGTTCCTGCCAATTAGATAAAACCCAGTAACCTTGCACTCCGCGAAAAACCAATAGACTTTTGAAGTCTTATGATAATATGACCTGAGTTTCCCAAACTGGAGTTTGGGAAACAGGGAATAGTGTCACTTTGCGTCAGGTCGTAAGACCTGACGCCACAAACCAACAGGGTTTAAGATTTACCAGTATTAAAACAGATGCTGAAACAAATTAAGCATGACAATATTAAACCGAGGCACCATGGCGGATCTGGATACAGGATTCAAAATCTACCAGTATATTAACTACTGATTTCAGCACATTTAACTAATACCTAATATTCTTAATCTTAAAATAATATTTTTAATACCAGCTTAATATTTCCTTAACCATTGAGTGTTATTTTTGAGAAATCAAACATTCATGAGAGCTTTGAACTACAATGATTTTTTGAAGCAGCCTGACGTACAGCAGAATTTTAATTCAATGTACGACAGGCAGAAAGAATATTACAGGCAGAAATGCTCAACAGTGGGCTTTGATAAGGAGCATACAGAACTTGTGAGCATTAAGATGGCAATTATCTCGACTGATCTTTACTTTACGGATATTCATAAAAGCGAAGATAAGAGTAAATGAAAAAAGCCCGTCAGCAAACTGACGGGCTTTTTCTTTAAATTTAAACAGTTAAGTACTAATGAGAGTGGTAAAAGTGATTATACCCCATTGTATTTATTTTAACTTCAAATGACATTCTGTATGTACCGCCTTCAATTGTAGCTTCTCTTGGATACAGAATACCGTAAACATTCCTGCCAATAAAATTAGCAGACTTGCCTTTCAGCCAGAATGAAAATACCGGTTTAGAATCTGAAGTACTCATTGGAGCATTAAAATATCCCCAGGCCCCGTTACCGTAAGTATCATCAGCAGTAAAATCAAGATCCGGTAAAATTGTATCTCTGCCAACAGGGAGTTTGGTAATTGTATCAAACTCAGCCTGAGTCATGGAAGCATAGATGCGGTTAAAGCGTGTCTGAAAACCAGCTATTCTGTTATTCATATCGGTTAAATCGCCTGATCTCAGACTAAAATTTATTCCAAAACCATTTGATGAATCGTTTAAATTCGCATCCTTTGAAACACTATCTCTTTCAACAGTGGTGCCATTATAAAGATTGATGCTATTCATAACATTGCCGATACCATCGGTTACGCCAATACTATCAAAATGCACAACGCCGGAATCAACAGTTGGTGTTGTTACATTTCCCGCATCATCACAGCCATTCAACACAGAAAAGCTGAGTGCTACTGAAAAAACCAGCGCAAAAAAGTATTTAAATTTTGTTAAAAGACGCATTTTTTCTCCTAGTTAATAGTTTAATTTTTTTCCTCCAACAGATTACAAAAATACCGATTTACAATTCAAACTTCAATCCAGTGTAAATATTCATTGTAGAAGTTGTCATTTTCTTCACCAGGTCATTATTGCTTAGGTTATTCAGTCCACCGTACTCATAATTGCCTCCCAAAAGTACACCCATATGTTTATTGAACATATAAGCGAACTGAAGTTCGCCGGTCAAACCAAAATCGAAATTCTTAGCCTTATAAAGTGTATTGGCATCCTGAGACATTAGCAGGCCGAAATAGGGTCCGAGGTTTCCTTCAACCCTGAGCTTCTGGCCTACGTTGAAATCAAAATACAGTAATATCGGAATATTGAAATAATTCAGATTAGTTTTCTGTCCGGTACCGCTTTCGAAACCTTTACTGCCGTAGGCGAATCCGGTGGTGAACCCAAACCCGAAAAAGTTGAGCGAAAGTGTAGCTCCAATTGAAGGACCCACTTTTGACTGAGTAGTAGTAAGCTGACCGGTTGTATCTGCTTTATTAAGTTCGAAATTAGTATTTGAAATACCTACACCAAGCTTAATATCAGCATCAAGGCTGAAAAGCGCGTTGCGCTTAGCAAGAAGCTTTTCAGCTTCTTTGAAGTGAGGTTTCATTTCTTTACTGTTAACCCTGTTATACGGGTCGCCTGCAAATGAGGATGAAACCGCGAAACAAACCAAGATAAAAGCTAAAAGTGAATTCCTGTAGAAATTAATTGACTTCATATTCTCCTTTAAATATGTTTTAATAAAAATATTTCTTTTAGATGTATAACACTCTATTTCTTACCGTACTCTTCGTATGTAGCAGAGTGGTCAGGGTCGAACTCCATAAGTTTGCGGTATATTGATTTATCATAATAATCAACAAGAGTCGCCGAAATTTCCATATACTTTGCATCGAAGAACTGCTTAATGATGAATGAGCGGATCTCGGTCTTTTTGATCTTTCCTATTATCTGCAGCGCTTCGGCAATTCTTTCCAGGGCCTGTTTTTTCCCATACTGAAGTGAATCAATACCGGCAAAATGATATATCCACACCGCTTTGCGGAAATTATCGTATTTCGAATTAAGCAGTTCCGAAGGGAAAGCGCTTCTTGACTGCTTAAGGCTGGAGTTATCCACCCACCCTTTGCCGTCACTGTTGGCAATGGCAAGGTTCACAACGTTCTGCGCTTTCTGAAAACGCGGTGTACCTAAAGATGGCTCCCATGAATCATCATCATAGCCAATTATCATGTAGGCGTAATAATCAAGGAAACTTGTCAGGTTGTTGTATTTCAGGTCATCGTGGTAGAAGCTCTGGCCTTTAACATAGTTAAACGCCCATGTTTCATCCTTAACCCTGAACACTGTTGTAAAATTATCTGTCCTGTAAATATTACGCTGTACGCTGACAACGAGCTGCGCTTCGTAGCTGTCAATTCCGGTGGCTGTGCGGAAAAAGAAAGAGAATGTGCATTTGATCTTATACGGCTTGCCTCTTACATCGTTAATAATATTCTCATCAGTAAAGCGGGTCTTATTCAGATAATTCTGCACATCATTTTTGAAATTTGAAAGCCTGTCCCTGATATCTATATTGATGGATGATACATCCACATCTACGGTTGCTTCAAGCTCCTGAGATATTAGGGTGCTTTGGAATGAAGGGATTGAAAATAATGCAATAATAATGCATAATTTTAACGATATTTTTTGCATTTTCAACAAATAATTCATATTTTTACATTTCAAGTTAATCAAATGAGCTAATATAATCAATCCACACTATTTTAGTGAGTTTTTTTGATTATTTTTGTGCTATAATACAATAATTATGAAGATAAGCTTAAAAATTATAATAGTTTTCTTATTTGTTTCGTTCCGTTTAAATTACGCACAATTTGAATTGATAGATATCGGCGCCAAGCCAATATCTCTGGGCGGAGCGTTTACATCGCTTGCGAATAACTCAAATGCTGTATATTACAACCCGGCGGGTATATCACAGATCCCCTTCAGGGAAGTCTCAGTGTTTTATTCCCCTGCCCCGTTTGGATTAAAGGAGCTCGCAAACGGTTCGGTAAACTATGTTGAGCCCACAAAATTCGGAGCATTTGGCCTTTCCGCGAAAACATACGGCTTTGAATTATACAAGGAGATCACTGTTACCGCAACATATTCAAACAACTATAAAAAAAGAATCTTCTACGGCGCGAATATTAATTATTACAATTTAAAAATTCAGAATTATGGTTCAGCTTCGACATTTGGAGTGGATATTGGCGGACTTGCCTACTTAACTGATTTTTTGAGATGGGGATTCGCTGCATTTAATTTAAACCGTCCCAAAATTGGCACGCAGGATGATAAGCTGCCGCAGGTTTACCGCACAGGTATTTCAATTCAGCCAAGAAGAGAGCTGAACTTTGTGCTTGATATAGAAAAGGATACCCGTTACACTACTTCGGTTAAAGCAGGCATTGAGTACTCACTGTACGATATGATTGACTTAAGGGCAGGGATCGGGACTGAACCCACTAAGTTTTCGGGCGGCGTAGGATTGTATTATTCAATTTTCGAAATTGATTACGGTTTTTATAATCACCAGGACCTTGGATTAACCCACCAGGGAACAATTACAATTAATTTTGGCGGTAAAAAGAACAGAGAGATAATTAAGAATTCGCTGAAGGACGCATTTAAAAAGGGCAAGTAGTTACTTTATTGATTCAATGATATTTTTAAATTTTTTAGTAAGATTTGATTCAGGGTCTTCATCAAATTTAGTTAGCCATTTATAAACGTGTTCCAAATCAATATTTTTGTTAAGCATCAACAGTTTTTTAATATCTTCAATATCCACAGCTCTTGAAGCGTATAGTTTCATCAAGATTAAATCTTCTACTGTAGCAAACCTGACGGGTACTCCATTTTTTACAGTTGTCACTGCCCTGTTTATAGCTTCCCTTTCAAAATCTGTAAAACAAAATATTAAATCTGCCCTGAAATTTGTATTCTGGTCAAATAAAGGTACCAAATTTGTTTTCCTGGTGAACTCGTCATCCTTAAGTCTGGTAAGTCCAAATTCTTCACAAATCTCATTCACCAAACCTATTTGAGTGATGTCTGTTCCGATAAGTACATCAATAACATTAGTGAATCGGGCATAACCGTAAACGAGTACAGCCTGCCCTCCAATAACAATATATTCTATTCCCTTTTTGTTTAAAACTTCTGATATTTTTTCAAGCAAAGTTTCTGACATTATATCAACTTCTGGAAACGTTTTACAAGTTCTATCTTTTCACTTAATCCTTCCAGTTTGTCTTTTGGCGGAAACTGACCTGAATCTCTTGCAATTTTTGTCATTTCATCAAACAACCTGAAGCTATCTTCAACACTCAATTTATTGGAAATGGTCCACTCTTTCTCAAACTCTTCCCACAATTTTATATCTTTGATCATAATCCACAAACTACACAAAAATTCATACTTAATCAGTGAAATAATATTACTGTATTTGTTACAGATCCAGGGACCTAATCCTTTCTTTCACAATCAATTTCACAAGTGCAGCCGGCAGCGGTTTACCTATTTCATATTGGAGGGTTGAACCTTTGATAGTGTATTTATCTAGCTTATTGCCAAGTGATTTTACTAAATCCTTAGTAATCGGATAAAGACTGCAGTGATTTTTAAATCCGGCAATGAATACAACTGCCTTTCCATTGAGTTTATAACCCGGAATATTATAGCTGATAACTTCATCCAAGCCTTTTGCGGATGCCATTATTGATTTCCTGACAGCCTGAAGTGTTTTTCTCACTTCAGGCTGCATTGATCTTAGATAGTCGTTTACTGACTCAAACTTCTCTCTCATAAATTACTCTTCCGAAATTTCCTTCAGTTTATTCAGCGCCTTTGGCCACATATCATTGAACATCTTTACATAATTATCATCTACATCTATATCCACAAGTACTTCAGTCCCGCCGTCTGAATCACGGAAGGTATAGTTTTCCATAGCTCCGGCCCATGGTTTAACCGCATCACTTGTTGTATCTTCAACACCATTGTTAACAACGCCCAGATGTTCAATTGATACATATTCATTCGGAATATTCTCCGCAATCCTGCTAACCATACCGCCAACATTACCGTCCTTATCCGGACCGAGAAATATTGCTTTGCTTCCTTTCTTCCAGTCAGTTACTGCATAGGAACCCGGACAAAATGGTTCGGTCCACTTTCTGTATGACTCGTCTTCGAGCATCATTTTATATACTTTTTCGCGGGGTGCGTTTATTTTGATCGAAAAATTCAGTTTTTCCATTGGAGCTGCTTCCTTTCTTCTAAAGTTTTAAGTTATTTACATTCCCGGATATTTCATGGCCGGATAGCCGAGCAGTCTTCTCCATAGACCGATCTGACCTATGAGATATGACTCTCTGTGAACGGAGTATCCGATCATATCAAAGTACGGCATATCCATTTCAGGCATACCCGGTGTTTTATGAATGCTGTTAAGTTTTTCGTCTGTAATTTCTATAAGCATTTTTCGGGCATCTTCTGAAACTGACTGCCAGTCTTTACGATATGATTCAAGCTCAGGGTACTTTAAATCATCTTTAATACCCTGAAAGTTGCTGAAAAGCGCTTCTGCCTGATGAGAAGCTTTTCCGCCGAGATCATTTACAATATCAACCCTTTGCTGCAGAAGACTGCCGGCGATCCATGCAATATGATTTGCTTTTGTATCCAGTCTTTGATGCGCATCATCGGAAGTAATGCCCTCAATGACATTGGGGAACAACTGAGTATGCAGATCATACAGGAAAAGCAATGGTTCGATCCTGCTGCTTTTTGCTTTTGTATTCATTTCAGTTCACATAAATTTAATAATTCACTTTTGATAATGGTTCACCACAACACCGCACTCAAACCGGTGAGATGCCACCAGATTCATGGTTCTTTTGGTTTCTATCTCATCAAATATTCTTTTGCCGTTACCAATAACAGCGGGATTAATAAAGAGATAATAATCGTCAATAAGGTCTTCTTTTATGAGAGATGACACAAAGCCTGCTCCGCCATATACCATCAGATAATTTCCTTCAGCGGCTTTGAGTTTGTTCACTTCTTCAGCAAGATTGCCGGTGGCCAGAGTTGTGTTTTCCCATTCTGACCTTTCAAGCGTTTTGGAGAACACAACTTTGGGTGTATCAGTGAATTTAACACCTGCCCAGTGTTCCGGATTATTTTTATCTGCTTTAACGTTTTTCCAGTGATTTACAAATCCATCGGTCATATTCCTGCCCAGCAAAATAGTATCAATGGGCTCTGAAAGATCAAGGATGAACTTCTTCAGATCATCGGAAAGGTTCCAGGTCATCCAGTCAAGTTCGCCGTTTGGCCCGCAAACAAAACCGTCTATTGACATTTGAACCTGTAATTTAAGTTTCCTCATAGTTTTTCAGTCCCTTTCAATTACATTCCTTTTGGCTGCAGCATTCCAATTCTGTTACCTTCAGTATCTGAAAATGCGATGTAAAGACCCACGCCCGGTATATCATCCGGCTCGCCGGCTTTATGACCGCCGCCAATTATCTTACCGCCAGCTTTTTCCACATCTTTCATTGAGGCATTGATATCTTCTACAGCAATTACAACAGTAGGATACTGAGCGTCTTTCATTCGCTGGAAGAGTCCCCCATTAATAATCCCTTTCTGTTTCGGATAACCTTTTTCGTCCGTTTCAGCGGTTTTAACAATTGTATAGTTTCCCATTTCGGGACCAAGTTTCTGGGCATCCCAGCCAAAGACCTGTGAATAAAAATCTGACATTCTATCCCTGTCATCGCAGGGCAGCTCAAAGTGTACTACCGGATACATTTTTTTCATTTTAGTATTATATTAATTGGTTTATGGATGATAATTTAGTTGATAGTTGATAGTTTACAGTTTACAGTTACATATTGTTAATTGTTAATTGTTAATTGTTAATTGTTAATTGTTAACTGTTATATGCATCTTCAAGTTCTTTTATATCCAGCTTTTTCATTTTCAGCAAGGCCTGCATCACTTTTCCGCTCCTTGCCGGATCTTTAGAGCTCATCAGCTCACCCAGCTTCTTTGGCACAATTTGCCATGAAAGGCCGAATTTATCTTTCAGCCATCCGCACATTGATTCTTCTCCGCCTTCTGTGAGCTTATTCCAGTAATGGTCTACTTCAGCCTGATCTTCACAATATACAATAATTGAGGCTGCTTCTGTGAATTTAAAAGCCGGACCTGCATTTAAGGCCATTAACTCCTGGTCTTCAATCCTGAATTCGGCGGTCAACAGTGCACCTTCGGGTCCGGGCATATTGGGTCCGTACTTTGACCTGCTTGTAACTTCGAAATTCTTAAATACCTTTGAGTAAAAATCCAGCGCTTCATCAGCGTTGTAGTTGAACCAAAGGCACGGTTTTACTTTTTGCATGACTGCTCCTTATTTTTTTATATGATTGTTTATTACTTCTCAGGTATCTGGCTTTCATCGCCGTACATTATTTCCCACTGGTGCTTATCAGGGTCTTCGAAAACGCGGTAATACATCCAGCCGTGATCCTGCGGCTCACTGTATTCAACTCCGCCGGCAGCAATTGCTGCTTCAAGCATTTGGTTAACCTCTTCCCTGCTGTTAACGCTTATACAGGTTATGATCTCAGTAGTTTTTGATGAATCAGCAATTGTTTTTTTCGTAAAATTCCTGAAGAAGTCTTCGGTTAACAGCATTGCATATATGTTTTCGCCGATTATCATACATGCAGCTTTTTCATCTGTGAATTTCGGATTGAAAGTGAATCCCAGTTTACCGAAAAAATCCTTAGTAACACCAAGATCTTTTACGGGCAGATTTATAAAAATTTCTTTAGCCATTCTTGTAGTTGATAATTTATAGTTGATAGTTAATAATTTGTATTTTGCTATTTGATATCTGAACTAGCTGCTACGTAGTAAGATGTTGTAAGAGCATCGATTAAAGTATTTTTACGAACTTTCCTCAGGTCAATATGAGTCCAACCCCGCTGCCCCCATTTATTTGGCACAGGATAGATAATTCCCGGATTAACGGATGCAAATACGTTTTGATCTACTGCATTCAGTTTAATTGTTGCGATATTTCTTTCGGTATTGAGAGTGGCAAAAATCTTTTTGTTTACCCTGAAAGATGCCTTATCGAAATGCGGCAATTCAACGGCATTAGGCATTGATAGAGCCAGTTCACGGAAAGTTTCGGTTTTGATCATCGATTTTGCGGTTTAGATTTTTGCTTTTAGTTTAACAAGGCATTCCATTTCCGTCTCACCATGATAGATCTCCAGGCAATATCCTTCCGGATCGAGCCCGGGTACTTTCAGCAATTTCTGAAATGTAATACCAACAAGAGCCGGTGTTTTACACCAGTCTTTGAGCATTATCCCGCAATAATCCCCTTTTTTAATTGTAAAGGTTTCGCAGCTGTATTTATCGGCTTCTCCAGCAGAAAGTATTTCTGCTGCTGCATAATATACAATTTCATTATTTTTTCCTAACCATGAAATACCAAAAAATCTCCTCTTGTTTTCTTCATTTAGCATTGAATGCAGTTTTTCATGTGCTGCTTTTACTCCCAACGGGAATTTTTCAGCTTTAACAATTAAAACACTAATGTCTTCGGGCAGGTTTTTGGTTTCCATGTTAATATTGAAAATACTTGTTTTTTGTTATCTGAAATTCAATTCCGTTGTCGCAAAAAGACCTACAAACATACGGTCATTTTGCGACATAGCCAATATGCAAATACGACAATCTAACGGGTTGATTGCGACACGTTGTGTTGTTAATTTTGTGTTATGAAAAATATCACAATCTTAGTTCCTGAAGGCGCAGTGCTTGCAAGTATCGCAGACCCAAGGTATATGTTCACAGCTGCTAATGAAATGCTGCGCAATTCAGGCAAAAAAGAAGTGTTTACCGTTAAACTTGCTTCGCTGAGGAGTGACGTAGTACTGAGTGAAGGTACAGCCACGATCCATGTTGATAGCACTATTCAAGATATCAAAAAAACAGATCTTGTGATAATTCCCGCCCTAGGAAGAGATGTGATAAAAGGGATTGAAATGAACAAAGATCTCATTCCATGGATCGTTCAGCAGTACAAGAACGGCGCCGAGATTGCGAGTCTTTGCATTGGCGCATTCCTGTTTGCTTCAACCGGTTTACTGAAGGGCAAACAATGTTCAACACACTGGCTTTACGCCGCGCAGTTCAGGCAGATGTTCCCTGATATAAAACTTGCTGATGATAAAATAGTGACAGATCAAAATGGCTTATACTCCAGCGGCGGAGCTACATCGTACTGGAATCTGCTGCTGTACCTTGTAGAAAAATATACAGACCGCGAGACTGCTATAATGATCTCAAAATTCTTTTTACTTGATATAGGCAGGCAAAACCAATCATCTTTCATTATCTTCACGGGACAAAAAGATCACGGCGATGAAGCTGTTAAAAACGCTCAGGAATATATTGAGCTGAATTATAGAGACAGAATTACTGTTGATGAACTTTGTGAATTGTTCGGAGTAGGCAGGCGTACATTTGAACGCAGATTCAAGAAAGCAACAAGCAATACAATTGTGGAATATATTCAGAGAGTGAAGATCGAGGCTGCAAAGAAAGAACTGGAATCAGGCAGGAAAACTGTTAATGAAGTAATGTATGAAACAGGATACAGCGATACCAAGGCATTCAGGGATGTGTTCAAGAAAATTGCTGGGCTCTCACCCATTGAATACAGGAATAAGTATAATAAGGTAATTTAGTTCGAAAGTTTGTCCAGAACCCCTATCGAAGATAAACCAAATTCAGCAATAAAATTCAATTTAAGAACAGTAAAATATTAAAGCTTATACTCCCCCTTCGTACGAAGGGGGGACAAGATCTGCACTAATGCTCAATTGTTTACAAAAAAAACATTTGAAGTGAAGGAAATTATTGAATTGGGGGTTTAGTTTCTTCCTACCCTAAAACTTCAACAGCATCACCCTCAAAATCAATAATAATTTTGCGCAGCTCATCCGGGAGGCGTTCGGGACGGTTGGTTTCTGCGTTCAGATTCACCTGAACCGATTTTTGTGTCACAAGCAGCCTGCCGGTATCATGGTGGAAGATAAGGTGCTCAAAGCAAAAACTTGAGTTTTTAATATATGAAATGCGGGTATAGATATCAAGCTGGTCATCGACCATTGCGGGTGATTCGTAATTTATTTCGTTACGCTTAACGTTAATCTTCACGCCGTCATCAAATATTCCCGTTGGCAATAACTGAATGCCAAGGTCGCGGACATACTCAACCCTGCCAATTTCGCAGTACTCCAGATAAATGGCATTGTGCACAATGCCCTGTGAATCCACCTGGAAATTACGTACTCTTAAAGTAAATTTATGTTTGTATTTTGATCTATCGAGTTCCATTGATCTAAACTATGTTAATAAAAAAATATTTTTAAGCCTTTATTGTCTTAAAAATTCCAATTGCCTGCCCGGTTTGTTCATCACTTACATCCATATGAAACACTGCCCGCATCCTGTCTTTACCTTCATTTGTCACCAGCACGCCTTTTCCTTCAAGCACTTCTTTTATCTTCGCGGCGTCTCTGGTTGTATTAAACACAACAATATTCGTCTGCACTGATTCCAGATCAATTACAACATAGGGCAGCTTAGAAATTTCCGCGGCAAAATGCTTCGCGTTCTTATGGTCATCTTTCAATCTTGCAACATTATGCTCAATAGCATAAAGCGCGCCCGCCGCTATAATGCCGGCTTGCCTCATGCCGCCGCCCAGTATTTTGCGGAACTTATGTGCGCGGGTGATAAAATCCTCGTCGCCGCACAGAATTGAGCCGATTGGCGCGCCGAGTCCTTTAGAGAAGCAAAAAGTAATTGAATCAGCATAGGCGGCGTAATCCTTTACGCTGATACCGGATTCCACCGAAGCATTAAATATCCTCGCCCCGTCTAAATGCAGCTTCAGGCTGTTGTCCCTGCATAATTTGCTCACCCTTTTAATCTCATCAAGCGGGTAGATAGTGCCTCCGGCACGGTTGTGAGTATTTTCTATGCACACAAGTGATGTTTTGGGGTAGTGATACCAGTCAGGTCTTATATGCTCTTCAATTTCGCCTGGATCCATAACTCCATGCACACCCTTTAAGGGCATTACCTGCACACCTGAAATAAAAGATGGTCCGGCAATTTCGTACTTAACTATATGTGAATCCCATTCAGCTATAATTTCTTCTGATGGGTTTGTATGGCTCTTTATCGCAAGCTGGTTACCCATACATCCGGAGGTAACAAAAAGAGCTGCCGGTTTACCCGTCAGCTCTTTACATTTTTCCTGCAGCTGATTTACAGTAGGGTCATCACCCCACACGTCATCGCCAACTTCAGCATTCGCCATAGCTTCGCGCATTTCTGCCGAAGGCCTGGTAACTGTATCGGAACGCAGATCAATCATTATATTTTTCTGTATTATTCAACTTCTTCATCATCGCCAACAACACTGGCAACAGCAGAAATTGTATCATTATCGTGAAGCTTAATAAGCCTTACACCCTGGGTATTTCTGCCCATTACTCTTATCTCTCCAACGTTCTGCCTTATCATAATTCCCTTTGTCGTGATTATCATCAGGTCATCATTATCAACAACTTCGCGTATGGATATCAGCGAACCGTTCTTATCGCTTGATTTCATGGTAATTACACCTTTGCCGCCGCGGCGTGTCATCCGGTAATCCTGCAGGTCGCTGCGTTTGCCGTAACCTTTATCGGTCACTACAAGTATTGATGTACCTGCGCGTTTTACTGCTACAAGTCCCACAACATAATCCTTCTTATCAAGCTTAATAGCTCTCACACCGGCAGCAGTTCTTCCCATTGAGCGCACATCGCTTTCATTGAACCTGATAGCCATACCGCTCCTGGTGCCTATAAGTATTTCCTGCTTGCCGTTTGTAAGCTGTACATCGATCAGTTTATCATCTTTGCCAAGGCTGATCGCGATTATACCGCCCTTACGTGTATTTTCAAAGTTATTCAGGTCAGTTTTTTTCATCACACCCTGTTTAGTAACCATAGTGATGTAATGTTCTTCGCCGAAATCCTTTACATTAAGTATTGCGGTTATCTCTTCTTCTTTGCTCTTACCTAAATAATTAGCCACAGAATACCCTTTGGCCGTCCTTGAAGCTTCCTGTATCTCGTGAACCTTCAGCATGTAGCATTTGCCAAGATCAGTGAAGAACATCAGGTGGTTATGTGTTGATGCAACGAACATATGCTCAATGAAATCATCTTCACGGGTTGTTGCGCCTATTATTCCCTTGCCGCCTCTTGATTGCCTCCGGTAACCGCTGACCGGCGTGCGTTTTATGTAGCCGCTGTGACTGATGGTAATTACTACATCTTCTTCTTTAATGAATTCCTTTATGAACTCCTCATCGCTTATCTTTACAGCATTCATAACAATCTCAGTACGTCTGTCATCACCATAAGTTTCTTTAAGCTGCTTAAGCTCATCGGTCAAGATCTCTCTTCTCAAAGCGTCGCTTGCGAGAATTCTTTTAAGTTTTTCGATGAGTTTAATAAGCTCACGGTATTCTTCTTCAATTTTCTTTCGTTCAAGTCCGGTTAAGCGCTGCAGGCGCATATCAAGTATCGCTTTTGCCTGGATCTCGGAAAGCTTGAAGCGTTTCATCAGTCTTTCCTGAGCTGTTGGTACATCCTTCGATTTCTTGATAACTTCTATGACTTCATCAATGTTATCAAGGGCAATCATATAACCTTCTAATATATGCGCGCGTTTTTCGGCTGCATCAAGATCGAATTTCGTTCTGCGGATAATGACATTAAGCCTGTGTTT
>JBHEKV010000172.1:0-8554 GCA_041859235.1 Ignavibacteria bacterium
CATACCCTTTCATCTGAAAAAAGGCTTTCGAGAATAATGTTTAGCGCCGGAAAATAATTCATCCAGGTTAAAATGGAAAAGAACTATACAACTGAAAAGACATTTGATGGGATTGATTTTACACTCGGGGGTTTCCCGGCGGGTGAATATGAGGAGTGTATTTTCAGTAACTGTAATTTATCAGAATGCATCCTGTCAGATTCTGTATTCATTGAGTGTCATTTCAGTGATTGTGACCTGAGCCTTGCCAGGCTTGATAATACTGCCTTGCGCAATTCAGTATTTACCGACTGCAAAATGCTGGGTCTGCGCTTTGAAAACTGCAATGAATTCGGTCTCTCATTCCGTTTCGAAAAATGCATTCTTAATGACTGTTCTTTTTTTAAGACAAAGATCAAAAAGACTGTTTTTAAAGAGTGCAGAATGCATGAGGCAGATCTTAGCGAGTCTGATTTAACATCATCAATATTCGAGAAATGCGACCTGAAAGGCGCAGTTTTTAATAATACCAATCTCGAAAAAGCTGATCTGAGATCATCATTCAATTATATTATTGATCCCGAAATCAACCGCATAAAGAAAGCGAAGTTTTCAATTCCATCAGTAACCGGATTATTAAATAAATACGATATATCGATAACTTACAGCTGATATTCAACAGCTGAACAGTTGCAAAAATTTACACTAAAGGGTCATTATTTGCATAAATATTTTGATAATAATCCTCTAAATTACGGGTAATGTTAAAATAATTTTATTTATGAAAGTATTACTATTAGCGGCATCATTAATGATGATCACCCTGTTTCAGGCCTGTAAAGATAGCGGCATAAACACTCCTGTTGAGCAATCAAACATAAATTTAGTCAGCGTTTACAGCACAAACGCCTCTACTAACGGTGTTTACGTCACGCCTATAAATTTAAGAGATTACGCCCTTATTGCCGACGGCACTAACGGGATGCAGATAGTGGATATAACAATTATCAACCAGCCTGATTCAGTTTCTTCATATGATACTGACGGTAATGCCAATGATGTTACAGCCGCATATATAAACGGCGATCTTTATGCGTTTATAAGTGATTACGATAACGGGTTTGTTGTTTTGGATATTGATAACCCGTCAAATCCTTTTTTGATTGGTACTATACTTGTAACAGGATTTGTGAATACTTCTTTCATTGATCAGTCCAACAAGCTTGCCTATATAGCTATGGAATCTGGACAGATACAGGTATACGATATTTCACAGCTGCCGGATATGCCGGCATTTGTATCATCTATTTCCATTGGTACCTCGGGCATAAATGGAGTGTATCTTTCGGGCAATTATCTCTATGCAGCCGCAGGAAACAACGGCCTGGGAGTAATTAATGTTACGAACCCTGCCACTCCCCAGTTAGTAAGTGTTTTTAACACAACAGGCTCAGCCAGTGATGTAGTTGTTAACGGAGGATATGCTTATGTTGCTGATTCGTACAACGGGATGCTGATACTTGATGTAACATCGCCGCAGTCGCCGGTATATAAATCAAAATTTACAGGCACAGGCCAGATACTAGGCGTATACGCAAATAATAATAATGTATATTGCGCTGATAATACTTACGGCATAGAAAATGTGAACGTTTCAAATGCTTCATCGCCAAACAAAGTAGGATACATACAAACTAACAGTTCGGCAAATAATATTTTTTTCTCCGGCGGGTATATCTTTCTGGCTGCTGCCGAAGGCGGACTTGGTATTTATCAGCCTACAAGCAGTCTGGATGCAAAGTAAAAATTTAATATGAGTAATACTGAAAAGAACGAAAATAAAACAGGCAAACCGCTTTCCATTGAAGAGCAGGCTGAGCTTCGTAAAAAGGAGATCGAAGCCAGACTTCATCCTGAGCATGTCGTGGAATTCGAAAACCCGGAATTTCTTATAAATGAGAAGCCCATTGAACCTGATAAACTAATTGTGCCTGATAAACCAATTGTACCTGAAAAACCTATTGTGCCTGATAAACCTATTGAGCCTGAAAAGACTATTGAATCAAAAAAAACGATTTTTGAGCCTGTTCAGAGAATTGATATCCCAAAGATAATTGAAACTGATATTAAGCTGGTTGAAACAAAGAGTATTATTAACTATCCGCCTGAATCAGAAAAAAACATTCCACTGGAAGAGGCCGGAGAACCGGATTTTATCATAAAAGCTGAAACTATTAACATTTCAGATGAGATTATTGACGCTGAAAGCACATGCGCTTTAGACTCTCCCTCACTTCCTGATAATTCAAGGCTTGTTACAGATTTTGATGCACACTTATTCAGCAAAGGTACTTTTTATAAAGTATACGATAAATTCGGGGCACAGGTTACAATTGAAGACGGCATTCACGGCGTGCGTTTCACTACATGGGCTCCGAACGCAGGTTCAATAAGCGTGATTGGCGAAT
This sequence comes from Ignavibacteria bacterium, assembly GCA_041859235.1. Classification (GTDB taxonomy): domain Bacteria; phylum Bacteroidota; class Ignavibacteria; order Tepidaquicellales; family OLB5; genus OLB5. The sequence continues at coordinate 2,448 of JBHEKV010000172.1, forward strand.
TTAACGGCTGGACTGAAGGCATCAACGTAATGCAAAAAGTACATGACTCCGGTCTATGGTCACTTTTTATTGCCGGATTGAAAGAAGGCGATACATATAAATTCAGCATTACCAGCAATGTTGATGGCAACATAAGGAGAAAAATTGATCCTTACGCATTCCGCAGTGAACACAGGCCCAAGAACGCCTGTGTTGTGCATAATATCAATAAGTATGAATGGAAAGATTCCGAATATCTGAGTTGCAGGGAAAGTCGCCATTCTTTTAAAGAAACACCCATAAACATTTATGAACTCCATCTTGGTTCATGGAAAAGAAATTACAATAATCCTGAATTCCCCAATGAATGGGGCTACTTAAGCTACTCTCAGCTTGCGCATGAAATTGTTGATTACGTTAAGCGAATGGGTTACACGCATATTGAGCTGATGCCGGTTATGGAGCATCCGCTGGATATTTCGTGGGGTTACCAGGTAACTCATTATTACGCTCCCACCAGCCGATTCGGCACTCCCGATGATTTTATGTATTTTGTAGATCACTGTCACCAAAACAATATCGGCGTAATACTCGATTGGGTACCGGCTCACTTCCCCGCAGATGAGCATGCGCTTGCTTTCTATGACGGCAAGCAGATCTATGGATATGAAAATTATAAAAAGGGTTTCCATAAGGACTGGAACACATACGTGTTCGATTATTCCCGTCCCCAGGTGTGGAATTTCCTTATTTCAAGTGCGCTGTTTTGGTTTGAAAAATATCATGTTGACGGCTTAAGGGTCGATGCTGTCGCATCGATGCTGTATCTTGATTATTCACGCGATCATGGTGAGTGGGAACCCAACATACACGGCGGAAGGGAAAATCTGGAGGCTGTTGAATTTTTGAAACACCTGAATAACACTATACATGAATATTACCCGCATGCTTTAATGATCGCGGAAGAATCCACAAGCTGGCCCGGAGTATCGCACAGCGTTGCTGAAGGCGGTTTGGGTTTTGATATGAAATGGAATATGGGCTGGATGAATGATATACTGCTTTACTTCAGCAAGGACCCTATTCACAGGAAATTTCACCAGGGGAAAATTACATTTTCACTATGGTACGCGTTCAGCGAAAATTTTGTTTTGCCTGTATCACATGATGAAGTTGTACACGGCAAGAAGTCACTGCTTGAAAAAATGCCGGGCGATAACTGGCAGAAGTTCGCAAACCTCAGGCTGTTCCTTGGCTTCATGACAGGACACCCGGGAAAGAAGCTGAACTTTATGACAACTGATATTGCCCAGTATAATGAATGGAACAGCGAAGCTTCGCTTGAATGGGATTTACTAGAAAATGTTGAGCTGAACAGTCAACTGAACTTGTACGTACAGGATCTCAACCGGATTTATAAAAACTCCCCTGCCCTGCATGAGGTTGATTTCGGCTCTGAAGGTTTCCAGTGGATAGATTTTTCTGACGCGCTAAGCAGTGTACTTTCATTTTACAGGGTATCAAAGGATAAAAAACAAATATTGCTTTTTACTTTTAATATGACTCCGACAGTGAGAGATGAATATACATTTGGAGTACCTGAAGCGGGCTACTGGAAAGAGATTTTTAATAGCGACGCTGAAATATACGGCGGCTCCGGTATTGGCAATATGGGCGGTAAAGATTCCGAGCCCGTAAAGAGCAAAAATTGGGATAACTCAATTAAGTTAATCCTTCCCCCGCTTGCTGTAAATATTTTTGAGTGGATAAAGCCGGATCTGAATGCTGAAATAGCACCAGGTATTGCAACAGTTGAAGATTATTACGTTGATACCGATACTGAAGGCGGCGGCTAAAGTTAAATGATATTAAAAATATCACCGGAAATTGATAACGAATACTGAATAAACTGCTTTCTGAATCTTGATTTATTCCTGCATTCGCCCAAAAGCTTTAAACCTGTCAGGTTTTAAAAACCTGACAGGTTTGAGGATATATATTAATATTTTTACCCTATCATATTAAAATCCATATGTTTAGATTCGTAAAATTTCATTAAACCAAACTTCATCCAATGAAAACCAATATATACAAATTCAGAACACTCGTTTATTACTTTTCTGTAGTTTGTTTTCTAGTATCAGGAAGTTATTTATCAGCACAGGATTCAACAATTACACAGGATAAATCCTCACAGGAGAAAATGACCCCCGCCGATGCGCTGCAAATGATGAAAGACGGCAATATAAGATTTACAGATGGCAGTATGATCCATCGTAATTTGACTAAGCAGGTTTTGGCCACTTCAAAGGGTCAATACCCCTATGCTGTTGTACTTAGCTGTATTGATTCACGTGTCGCGCCGGAAATTACATTTGACCAGGGAATTGGCGATATATTTGACGCAAGAATAGCGGGTAATTTTGTGAATGATGATATACTTGGCAGTATGGAATTTGCCTGTAAAGTAACCGGCGCAAAACTGATACTTGTAATGGGTCACACAAACTGCGGCGCCATAAAAGGCGCGATAGATGACGCGCAGCTTGGAAATATTACGCAGATGCTCACAAAAATAAAACCTGCGGTTGAAAGAACTGTTTATGCGGGCGAGAAGTCATCGAAAGATTATGACTATGTTGATCTTGTTTCAAAAGAAAATGTGCTTTTGGCAATTGAAAATATTAAGCTAAACAGCGCGGTACTGAAAGAAATGCTTGATAAGGGTGAAATTGATATCGTTGGCTGCATGTATGACCTTCATGACGGAAAAGTAGAATTTTATAGATAGTTTTTCAGATATGCCATACAGCGAAAAACTTGCAGAAAGAATTACAGCTCTCCTAAAGCCAAACAAAGGACTTGTAATAAAAAAATGTTCGGCGGAATTTGTTATATGCTTAAAGACAGAATGATAGCCGGAATTGTTGAAAGTAAACTTATGATAAGATGCATGAAGGAAGATTATGATTCATTGCTTAAAAAACCTCATGCGGGTGAAATGACATTCACCGGAAAACCTATGAAGGGTTTCCTTTATGTTGCCCATGACGGGATCAAAACCGATAAACAGTTACAGAAATGGCTGGATGTGGGTTTGGAGTTTGTGAAGAAAAGTCCGCCTAAAATAAAAAAGAATAAAAAGTAAAATCCAATAGCTATCAAATTGATATTTTAAAATGGAAAACTCGCTTTCTGATAGAATTTCTGACTTCCTTGAGCAAAAAAATATCCCATATGAGATCAAAAGATTCGGCGGCTTTAATTATTTTATGACAGCAGGTAAAGTAATTGCTGCTGCTGTTAATTCAGACATGCTTGTTAAATGTAAGCCATCCGGACTTGATGAAATATTGAAGCGGCCACAAATCAAGCCAATACCTGATGCTGCCGGAAATCCGCAAAAAGATATGTTCCTTGTTCAATCAACAGCTATAGATTCAGATGACGAACTTGCGAGCTTTCTCGCCATTGGGCTGGATTACGCGACACAATGACAAATATTACAACATATTTCGTTTTACTCAAAGGCATCAATGTATCGGGCCATAAGACCATCAAAATGGCTGAGCTTAGAGCCATGTGTGAGGAGCTTGGTTTCAAAAACGTACGGACTTACATTCAAAGCGGAAATGTTGCGTTTGAATCACCAGCCAAAGCAGAATCTAAAAGAAAAAAGATCGAAGCCGGGATCAAAAATACTTTCGGTTTTGATGTCAGTGTTATTATTCGCAGTAAACCCGAAATGGAAGCAATCGTAAAGGGCTATCCGTTTGGCAAGGTGAAATGTCATGAAGAATGCAAGGTTTCTGTGGGATTCCTGAGCGCTGCCCCAACCAAAGCTCAGATCAAAGAGCTGGAATCCAAAAACAATGACAGAGAAATGATAATCGTTTCCGGGAACAACCTGTATCACCTAATCAGGGGCGGATTCTCTGATTCAGAGCTATTCAAAAAGAACACAGTTGAAAAAACACTCAAAGTAATTTGCACGGTACGCAATTGGAACACAACCAATAAACTATTAACTATCTGATATGAACTTATTATCTTCGCAGTACGAATTCGTTAAGTCTTCAAGAGAAATAGTGCTCAAGTATTTTTCAGGCATCAAAAAGCATGATTTGATAAAACCGATCGAATCATTCAATAATGATTCCATACAGAGCCTATATACCCACTCTGCCAATACATATATTCACTGGCTGAAACGGTTCGCGCACAAGGAGGAATTCCCCTATTTTAACGCCGAGGACCTTAAGAGCGCAGATGATTTCCGAATGGCATTTCAGAAAATTGATTCCATTGTAGAAGAATTCCTGGCAAATCACCCCGACCCGGAAGAAAAGATAACAGGCTATATTACTTGGCAGAAGAAGGACTTCACATATTCTGTATTAGGCCTGTTTACCCACGTTACAACACATGAATTCCACCACAAAGGCCAGCTAATGACAATGAGCAGGCTGCTGGGCTACACTCCCCCCGATGCCGATGCCATAAGGTACTGAACATTATAGCAAACAGAATTTCCTTTTATATAACAGCAGCATTTTTTAGTTTTGTATAATTTCTAACAATTCTATTTTCACTATTTCATTATTTAACCATTTCACTATTTCACAAATTCACTATTTCACTATTTGATCAATATTTGTACTCACGGACATTTCTACCAGCCGCCGAGGGAGAATCCATGGACAGGCGAGATCGAGCTGCAGGATAGCGCGAAACCTTACCATGACTGGAACGAGCGCATCTACGACGAATGTTATAAATCCAACGCGGAAGCGGAAATAATTGACGACAAAGGTAAAACTGTTTCTGTTGTCAATAACTATGAAATGCTGAACTTCAATTTCGGCCCTACCCTGCTAGCGTGGATCAAAACCAAACATCCCGGAACATACGCAAAGATTATTGAAGCAGATAAAAAAAGCCTGGAGCTGCATGGCGGTCACGGCAATGCAATCGCAATGTGCTACAACCATATGATAATGCCGCTAGCTAATCTAAATGACAAGATCACACAGGTAAAATGGGGTGTGGCAGATTTCCGGTTTCATTTTGGGCGTGAACCCGAAGGCATCTGGCTGCCTGAAACTGCCTGCAATGACGAAACTATTGAGGTGCTGATCTCGGAAGGAATCAGGTATATCATACTTGATACAAGCCAGGCAAGCTTAATACGTAAATTGGGTGAAGAGAAGTGGCGTGATGTCAGTGATAATTCAATCGACCCTAAAATACCATACCGAAGGTTTTCTGAGCTAAACTGAAATATGTATTTGGATATCTTCTTTTATGACGGTCCGGTATCGAAATCAGTTGCATTTGATGATGTACTGGTAAGCTCACAAAATCTGCTCAACAAAATATTCAGCGCTTCTGATGAAGAATCGCGTTCGCAGCAACTGATAAGCGTCGCAACAGATGGCGAAACGTTTGGCCATCACAAAAAACATGCGGAGCGCACACTGGCCTTCTTCATGAAGTCGCTGGTACCCCAGAACCGGCTAAAGGTCGTGAATTTCGGCGAGTACCTAGCCTTACATCAGCCGGAGTATGAAGTACGTATCAAGCCGGGAGATAACGGCGAGGGAACATCATGGAGCTGTGTTCACGGTGTGAAGAGATGGAAGGAAGATTGCGGCTGCGGTGGCGGCGGCGCATGGATCCAGCAGTGGCGCAAGCCGCTGAGAGAAAGCATGGACTGGCTGCGCGACCAGATGATAATCATCTATGAAAATATCGGCTCAATATTTTTTTCAGATGTTTGGAAAGCGCGCAACGAATACATCACCCTGGTACTTGAGCCTTCTTTAAAGAATAGAGATAACTTCTTCAAACAAAATACTGTTAGACAGTTTGATGAAAACGAAATTCAGATAGCTCTTAAGCTTCTCGAAATGCAGCGATACTCAATGCTGATGTACACAAGCTGCGCGTGGTTCTTTTCTGAAATATCCGGACTCGAAACAGTTAAGATACTTGAATACGCTTCCCGGGCTATGGAGTTAGTTAAGGATGTAACAGGTATTGAGCTTGAAGAAGAATTCAAGAACCGTTTGGCTGCCGCTAAGAGCAACATTCCCAAGTACAAAACAGGAAAAGGCGTTTATATGAAG
>JBHEKV010000256.1:0-8715 GCA_041859235.1 Ignavibacteria bacterium
CAGGGTCAGTGGGATACAGCATACTATGTAATGGATATTAATTTTGTAAATCAGAACATAGGTTATGTTGTTGGATTTTTTCAGCTTGAAAGTAAGATATGGAAAACCACCGATGGCGGCAGTTCTTGGGTAACACAAGGCACAGGTGGAGCTGATTATCTTAAAAAAACATATTTCCTTAATGAAAATACGGGGTTTGCATATGGGGGACCCACATACAGTGAAGTAATAAAAACAACCAATGGCGGCAGTACCTGGCAATCTGTCAGCCAGGAAAGCTACATTGCCTATAGTATGTGTTTCATTAATGCCTCCACAGGTGTTTATGGATGCTCTGACGGCAGGGTTTACAGAACCGTTGATGGCGGCAGCACGTGGAATTTTGCAATGTGTCCCAGTTCTCTTGATATTACCTCTATTCATTTTACTAACGCAACAACAGGTTTTGGATTCGGTTCAGGTTCGGTTTACATAAAGACAACAGATGCAGGTCAGACCTGGAATGAGTTTTCAATAGGTGTTGGAAGCGTAAATCAGTACTTTGACGCCGATATGACAGCAAACGGAAATCTGCATGCAGTAGGTACATACGGAGCAATGATACGTTCAACTAACTCAGGGTCATCATTTATTTCGCAGCCTTTTGTAACAGAGCATTCAATAACAGATATAGAATTCTTAAACGTATCAACCGGTTATGCAGTTGCCGGATTTGGTGAAGGTGACATATTGAAAACAACAGATGCAGGAGAAACCTGGGTTTCGCAGGTAAGTTCATACACGCTTCCCCTATACGGGATCGCATTTACCAGTTCTGAAACAGGCTATCTTGCAGGCAGTATTAATATCAAAAAAACCACTAACGGCGGCACAAACTGGGTTGATGTTTATACCAGTAACCAGAATGAAATATTTGGTGATATATTTTTCACTAATATTAATACAGGTTATGCCGTTGGATCATATGGCAAGCTGTTAAAAACAACAAACGCGGGGTCCTCATGGAATTCTTCAACCATCCCTAATGCAGGGACGTTCTTGAATTCAATATTTTTTGTTAATGATAATACGGGTTATGTTGTTGGCGGCGAAAGCAAATCACTGAAAACCACAGATGCCGGCGTAACATGGGAAGTTATGAATATTACTTCGGGATTTCTGAATTTAAATAATATCTTCTTCAGCGATATCAATACAGGGTATGCATCACATGGTACGGGAATTTTTAAAACGACAAACGGCGGTTCAACATGGTTTCAGTTAGGTACACCCACAGGAGGATACAATAATGTTCAGTTCAGGAATAATTACGGGTATGCGATAGCAGGAGACGGAAAGATAATAAAATCAATTGATGGAGGTAACAGCTGGATAGTTCAGCCAACGGTAACATCAAATCCGCTGTATGCACTTTATTTCAATTCAGATAATTTTGTGTATGCCGGCGGGGTAAGAGGTAACATGATGAAGACAATTCCTCAGGAACTTCTTGTAACGCCTGTTTCTGGTAATCAGAATGAAACACCGGGCAGCTTTTATTTGCAGCAAAATTATCCCAACCCGTTTAATCCGGTTACTACCATTAAGTTTGGTATTGTTAAATCAGGCAATGTTCAGTTGAGGGTATATGATGCTGCAGGCAGAATAGTGGATGAGCTTGTTAACAATAGTTTTATCCCCGGTTCATATGAAGTACAATGGGATGCATCAAAATATTCAAGCGGTATATATTTCTACAGCATAGTTACAAATGATTTAAGGGAAACAAAGAAAATGGTATTGGTTAAATAACAAAAACTCAATCATATAGGGCTTCAAAAGTAATTATTTTGAAGCCCTGATTGAACATAAGTTATATATAATCAATATATTATGCATACAAAAAGATATTTTAATAAGACTTGACAAACAATACATTTTGCATTATTATTGCCGTAGTTAAACAGACGGCAGAAATTCAATGAAAGAAATCATCCAAAATCTCGAAGCTTTAGGGTTCACAAATTATGAATCCAAAGTATTTTGTGTGCTGTTTGAAGGAAATCTTCTTACGGCAAGCGAAATAGCCAAAAAAGCTGAAATTGCCCGTTCATCTGCATATGATATTTTGAAATCATTTACAGAGAAAGGGATCTGCAACGAGATTCAAACGAGCAGCGTAGCAAAGTACGAGATCATCGATCCTAAAGTAGTGCAGGATAAGATCGAAAAAGAAATTCATGATACGTATGTAAGTAAATCAACCAAACTTAAGGATTCTTTTGATAAGCTTACGCCGATCTTTAAAGCTAAGGAGCTTGAGGGGGAAAAGGTCGACGTGGAGCTTATCAAGGGATTCAACAAACACCGCTCGGCAAAGTTCATGCAGCTTTGGGAAGCATCCACAAAAGAACTTCTGCTTATGAATAAGCTTGAAGTAATGGCGGATACTTCAATCGATGAATTTACGGCGAATTTTGTGAAAAGCGGGGGTACGATCAAAACAATTTATGAAGTTAGCGAGAACTTCAGAATTAACGAAGGCGGTAAATGGGTTGTAGTCGGCGCGGAAAAACTGATCGATATTTTGAAGGAAACTGAAGGAGAAGGCGGAGAAGTGAAGTTAACAAAAAGAGTATACCAGAATATGGCAATCTTTGACAGGAAGGTCGTTTATATCAGCCTTGTTGACCCTACAGTATCAAGGTATAACAGAAGCGATATAATAGTTAAAAACCAGAATTTCGCAGAGGCTATGGCTTTATATTTTGAGCAGTCATGGCGCGAAGCTGAAAAACCGGAAGATTTTAGGGATAAATTTCTAACGGTTAATAAAGGATAATTTAGAGGGAATATTAATTTGAAGACAATTATTAAAATATTTTTTATTACTGCTCTCTTCACAATATCATCAAGTCTGATATCACAAACCTATACATGGCAGGCGCTTGGCAGCGGACTAGCAAACGGACTGAATGATACGGTTAAGGCAATCACTTCATTTAACGGAAAAATAATTTACGGCGGAAATTTTTCGCAGGCAGGCGGAGTCAACGCTCAGAATATTGCAGCCTATGACCCGGTGACAAATACATGGTCAGCATTGGGTTCAGGTGTTAACGGTGAAGTTAAAGCTTTGTTTGTCTCCGGTTCAGATCTGATAGCAGGGGGAAGTTTCACGCAGGCGGGTATTACGAACGCGAACAATGTGGCAAAATGGAACGGAACAAACTGGAGCGCTATGGGAAGCGGTTTGAACGATGATGTAAATGCGCTGATAGTGTTTTCAGGCAGTATAATTGCCGGCGGTAATTTTTCTATGCCAGGAGGCAATGATAATGTCGCCAGATGGAACGGTTCAGCCTGGGTATCAATGGGCAACGGGCTGACAGGCAGCGGAGACAGGGTTAATGCGTTCGCACTGTTCCAGGGCAGCCTGGTTGCGGGGGGAAGGTTTGAAGAATCCGGTTCAACAAATATCAGTAACATAGCAAAATGGAACGGATCTGTGTGGAGCGCTTTTAACAGCAATAATTTTGACGGCGACGTGAATGCGGTTGTGGTTTTTAATAATGAGCTTTATGCCGGCGGTGATTTTAATCATATAGGCAGCAATGACAGGAAGTACATTGCAAAGTGGAACGGTTCCAGCTGGGTTAATGTAGGCGGCGGACTCGATGACGGGCCTGTTGAAGCGTTCAGCGTCTTCAGGAACACTCTGGTAGTTGGAGGAAACTTCAGGGTCACAGGCACCGGATTATTTGTTGACAGAATTGCCGAATGGAACGGAAGCACATGGAGCAGAATGCTTACGGGACACAACGATCACGTTTATGCTTTATATACAAGGAATTCAACAGATACAATTTTGTATTCAGGCGGCGAGTACACCACTGCAGGGGGAAAGTGGTGTTACCACGCCGCGATGTGGGGACGATTTGATACAATTTCAGTGAGCGGACAGGTTAGATACGCTGATAACAACGCCATAGTAACAGGAGGCCGCATCAAAATTCTTAGAATGGACGTTGTTACCAGGGAGATCATTGCGATAGATTCCGCGAATGTTGATGGTTTGGGAAATTACATTTTAAGGAGAGTGCCACGCGGGGACAGCACATTAAGGGTTATGATATTTCCGGATGATGAATTAAACGATTCCGGAATAGATACAGGATTTGTCCCGACTTATTATCCTTCAACTATTGAGTGGCTTTCAGCCGGCGTTTTGTATGCCGCCGGAAATCTGACTAACATCAATATCAATGTGATCAGAAGGAATACCAGTTCAATGCTGGATGGTATGGCAGCAAACATAAGCGGCAATGTTTTCCTGAATATATTACCGCCGATGAATAATACTGATGTGCTTATAGGTCCATTACCTTACCTGAAAGGCTCCATTCTTTATCTTAAGAAAGATACAAGTTTTGTGAAATCTGTAATTACCGATGATAACCAGCACTATTCAATTACGGGGGTTTCTGCAGGTACATATACGCTTACAGTACAGAGACTTGGATACGAAACAGAATCCAGACAGGTAGTTATAGGTACAGTGAATCTTGATACGGTTAATTTTTATCTGGATACGCTGAATGTGATCGGAATTGTTAACATAAATTCCGGCATTCCAGAGAATTTCAGCCTGGGACAGAACTACCCGAACCCGTTTAACCCGCAGACCAAGATAAAATTCTCAATGAAAAAATCGGCTGCAGCAGAGCTTAAAGTATTCGATCTGCTTGGCCGGGAAGTAAAGACACTTGTGAACGGGAATTTGAAAGCGGGTGTATACGAGGTTTCGTACAACGCATCAGGTCTGCCTAGCGGAGTATATTTCTACAGACTTAGAACATCAGAGTTCACCGAAACAAAAAAGATGGTTTTGATAAAATAAACGATATTTTCATACAGGGAAAAAAATAAACAATACGGTTCATCTAAATTAATTTAATAATAGTTCAAGGGGGATACTATTATGGATCTGAATTCAGTTATCGTTAAATCTTTTAAAAACATTTTATTCGCAATTGCAGTACTTGCCATGACGCTGCCGATCCTGCTCTCGCTGCCTGGATTTTCGGGGTACATAGTAAGCGCTTTAAATATGCTGGGCATAGGGGAATGAAACACTCAGTATCAATAAAAACAAAATGGGATAAGATTCATTTTTGGAACGCAAATACTTATATGTGGGTGTTTGTGGAAGGGAGAATGTTCGTGATCAATGAGGCAGAATATGAACATAAAAAGGATAAACTAAACAAAAACATTTATGATGTAAAATTCATAAATAAGGAGAAAGAAATAATCAAATGAGAACAAAAAAATCAATAGGTATAACAATTCTGCTGGGGATATTATTTGTAATACTCCTTGCATTTACAAACGGCTGCGGCGATGAGAGTTCTGTTACAAATTCAAACGGGAATGGCGGTACCACAGAAAACACGAGTTTAAGCGTTAAGCTTGATGAAAGCGTAACCGGGGCCAATTACCCCGTGATCACAGAAGCAAAAGCTTTGATCACTGAAATTGAGCTTGAAACAGAGCCTTCCGGCACAAGCCAGGAAATTCATATTTCACCGGTTGTAATATACTTTAATACGGGCGGCCAGGTAATTTCTGTTACAGCAGGTAACTTACCTGCAGGTACATGGAACAAAATAAAGCTCAAAATTCACAAACCTGAAGATACCGAACCGATTCCCGATCCTGAATTCCGTGAAGGAACAAGCGGCAACCAGAGATATTCATTTATTATCAAAGGTACTTATAACGGAAACGCGTTTGTATATAAATCAAGGAAAAGCGCAAGCATTATCATAAATCTTGGCACGCCAATTAACACAGGCAACGGCTCAAGGAACATAACCTTACTTGTAAATCCTGCATTGTGGTTCATGAACAACGGAAACGTAATTGACCCCACAAATTCAGGAAATGATGATATGATCGATGATAATTTGAAGAACTCATTCAAAAGAGCTTTCCGTGATGATAATAAAGACGGAAGACCGGATGATAATTAATTATCTGAGTTTCAGGCAAGTAAAATAAACTATTATAATAAAACATAATCAGATACCGCTCTTTAAGAGAGTTTTAAAGAGCGGTATTAAAAGGGAAAATTAAATTTGAGAACAATACCGGCATTACTTCTGATAACTTTTTTAATTGTACCTTCATCCAGGATCTATTCACAGGCAGGCTGGTTTGCACTTAACAGCGGAACAACAGCAGAATTAAGTGACGTGTTTTTTACAGATGTAAATACCGGGTATGTAATTAATGAGTTTGGAAGTTTCATCTGGAAAACCACCGACGGCGGGCAGACATGGGTATCCTATGATATGGGCGCCTTTCGTCATGCAAACACTTTGTTTTTCGTTGATTCACAAACTGGCTGGGCTTCGGGGTATAACAGCACGCTGGTTAAAACCACCAATGGCGGTGTCAACTGGTTTTCTCAGTCTTACCCCGGCGGAAATGCCAATTTCGCACTGCACTTTTTTAATGTAAACACAGGAATTGCGGCAGGATACGGCAATCAGGTAATAAAAACTACCAATGGCGGAAATTCATGGTACACTGTAAACTCAGGTGTAACATGTAATTTTTATGCTTTGTCATTTTCAGATAGTTTAACCGGCTATGGTTCAGGCGGCAATGGTGTTATATATAAAACCACCAACGCAGGTGAATCATGGTTTCAGCAGCAAAGCAACACATCCAATGAAATATTCGGGCTTTATTTTATACCGAACACAAATACTGGATATGCGGCCACCGGTCTTGGACAGATATTGAAAACCACAAACGGCGGAACGCTGTGGAGTGTTGTTTATACAGGTTCAGGTTATGATATGCAGACAGTATTTTTTAATGATATAAATAACGGTTACGCGGCCGGAAACAACGGGGCAATGTTAAGAACAACCAACGGCGGGGTTACATGGTCAGCTCAGTCAACCCCCATCCAGACGCAGATAAGCAAAGTTCATTTCGAAAATCCAAATGTTGGATATGCTGTTGGCGCTGAAGGCATGATAATAAAAACAATAACCGGCGGTTTTACCGGATTAATTAATCAAGGAAGTATTGTTCCAAATACCGTCTCTCTTGGTCAGAATTTTCCAAATCCTTTTAACCCAGAAACAGCAATAAGTTTCGGGATAGATAAAGACCAGAATGTTAAGCTGGAAATTTACGATGTAACAGGTAAAGTGGTAAGTGAATTGGTAAATCAGAAGCTGACAGCGGGAAATTATAATTATAAGTGGAATGCCGCCGGAAACTCAAGCGGTATGTATTTCTACAGGTTAACAACAGATGGTTTTACTGAAACAAAAAAAATGATGCTGATAAAATAGGGATGTAATAAGATTGTTTCAAAGGTCATGGTGACATGATTCTCCTCTAATATCCCATGGGGCATGGCTGTAAAAGGCTGTGCCCCTGTTTTTTTTATCGCCTTCGGCAGTGAAAAAACAATTTGTTCTTCTTTTTGTCTGAAGTAAAAAAGAAATATTCTTCTCCGCCATCTTTTAACCGGCAGGTCTTTTTGATTTCCCCCGGTTTCATTGGAAAATTCCTGCAGGATATGTTTGCCTGAGAGATCTTTTGTGCAGAAAGATATTTTTTCAAAACAGATGCTGAAAACGGCATCTTTGTAATGATATTAAAAAACCGTCCCATTAATCCTTTTTGCTCAATTGCAGAAGAAAAATATAAACTCCCGGGTGAAACAGCAGTTAAATTGTGCTCTGCTGCATATTTACCGGCTAACCCGGATTTTATCAGGCTTGATGAAGGTTCAAAAAAATAATTCTGTTCGCCGCTTATGAGGTTTACCCGGCTATTGCCGGTGCCTGTAAAATACTCTTTAACGTTTCTATTCTTCGGGATATCAACAGCGGCAATTTTTGTTTCACGGTCCTGATTTCTATCAAGCAATACGAGTATTTCTTTTACCTCGTTTTCAAGTGATATCACCCTGATCTCTTTTATCTTCTTAAGAGATTTTCTCAGGTAAGTAATATCAACCAGCGGCGAAAGTTTTAACAATATTAATGGGGTTATTTCATTCAGCCTGTTCAGGATCTTAAATATATCAGGCGAAGCATTATGTAATGTGACAGACTTCTTACCGGAAATATCAGTCCGCCTGTCTGAATCAATATATATCAGATCTGCTGATACATAATCCAGAATAAACTCTTCAGCTTTTGATGTAACCCGCGTAATATTATTTATACCAAGCTTTGCAAAATTTACTTCCGCCAGTAAATTAAGCTCTTCATCCGGATCAACCGAAATTACGCTGCGGAATTTCCGGGAAAAAGCGATATCATCAATTCCCAGGCCGCCTGTAAGGTCAATGAGCGTATTACCCGCATAAAGCGAGGACTTATACTTAGCCAGGGCTTCGGAGCTTGCCTGCTCATAGCTTTTAGTTGTTAAGTAACAGCAGTTTGAAGTAAAATCCGGGAGTTTTAAAGCAGCCTTTGGGTACAATGCCAGCTGTGCAGACAAAAGCTTGTATGTATCGGGGAATAGTTTTTTCAGCTGCAGTGATGATAAACCTGCATAATCTTTTAAGAATGATTGTAAATCAAATTTTAACAGGTTATTTTTGTATTCTTCCGGTGAGCTCATCACTGCAATATTTGTAATTTCCGTAAACAATTAAATACATAAATTTTGATCATGAAAACGATTCTTTTGCTGATG
>JBHEKV010000123.1:0-8527 GCA_041859235.1 Ignavibacteria bacterium
CCATGTCTGACCGCCATCAGATGACCGGTAAACTTTATCGGTATTCGCTCCTGCAACTATCTGGTTAGTGTTCTTTGGATTCACGCAAATTGAAGGTTCATTGGGACCCCCCGTTGCGCTAATGGTAATATTGGTATAGGATGATTGTGAATATATGGATGAGGTGAGGATGAACAATAGTGTAAATACTGTAGTTTTCATTTGTGATTTTTAATGATTATTCCGTAAAATACCTAATTAAGTATTGATTTTAAAGGGAGAATTTTTGAGGATTACCGCAAATTCACGGGCGGTTAAATTCATTCAATACACCAAACTGCTGATAATTGACGTATTGTTATGGGCGAAGGAGATTTTTACGGATTATTTATCAATTATGGCGCTCCAGATACTCAGTGAATTGCTGTCAAGCCTGGTCCAAATTGGGCGAACCATACCATCAACTGCAATGATATTTGTATAGTCACCCATGAATGTTTCAGAAAGAGGGAAGAACGGCTTTTCACTGATGCGTTCATTCAGAAAGGTTCTTCCGCCATCGGATGATGATGCAAGATATACATCTGTTTTATTATCCCCGTGATCTCTTCTGTCATAAAACACAACATAAATAATACCTGTCGCCTGGTCAACTGTCAGCCAATTGTAGAACTGGTGTTTGCTTCCAATGTCATCATTCACTCTTGATGGTTCACTCCATGTAATTCCTTCGTTTGTAGAACTGCTTATCCAGATATCTGTATTGTTGTATCCATTTTTTTGGTCTGCCCAGCTTATATACAGAGTGCCGCGGAATTTTCCTGTGCTCATATCACAGGCCATTGAAGGGAATCCGAATGTTCTGTATACACCCGGTACAGTCATTCTGAAAGTTCCGGGCAGGTCAGCTACTTTTATATCTTTTTCAAAGAAAGTCAAACCACCGTCAGTTGAGCGGTCAAGCATTATTCCGAATGGTGAGCACCATGCCAGGTAAACTTCGCCGTTTAAACCAACACAGGGAACAACACCCAGTACTGTTGCACCCGCATCAGAACACTCCGCACCGGACATTTCGTTGATCCTTTTTCTTTCTGCCCAGGTTTCACCGCCATCGCTTGAAAAGCTGAAAATTATGTTAGAGGCGCTATCCATTGGATTTAGTGCTGAACCTTCTTCAGAATATTTATTCTGTCCGCACTGGGTCCATGCGGCATAAATGTTGTTTCTGTAAGGAGAAAATGAATGATCGACCGCCGCCCATTCTTTGTCCTGCAGGTGAGGCGGATTTGCTCCCATATATGTTCCGTTGCTCCAGGAAATGCCGCCATCTTCTGATTTCTGGCATATAATTCTATCGAGCCAGGTACCGCCTTCGCTGTATGAATTGGATAAATGGAAATAGTAAAAGTTACCGCGCAGATCGGCTACTATGCACGGGTCACCATATACGCCGTAAGTTGAAGTAAGTTTTCGCGCCGCCCATGTATAACCTCCATCAAAGCTGTAAAAATATGTTTCGATATTTGCCGCGGCAACAAGGTTTAATGGATTTATTGGATTAAATGAAATTGTCACTTCACTGGGAGTGTTCTCATCAGTAATTTTAATATTCTTGTATGGAGATTGTGCGAAGACTGTTGAACTGAATAAAATAGCTGTTAAAACTACCAGTTTTTTCATATTTGCGGAAAATTTTTATGTATTATTGGTTTATACAGCTATTGTTAAAGGAAAGTTCCTGATCATGTTTTAGAAAGTGAATAGCCCCGCTCTTTAGAGCGGGGGTTCAATTTCAATAAAGAAATGGGCTTTCTCCAAAGGAGTGCCTTTGGCAAGCCCTGATTAAAAGGATTAATCTGTTATTGATAAGTTCTGTGAAATTCTATAACGTATGCAAACAGTGTAAAAAATCCCTTGGAAAAGAAGGAAAAGATCTCAATATTTAATTTCAAGTCCGTCACTATTGGTTTCATCAATCCCAAGCATATCAATTAAGTGAGACTGGAAATAGCTAATTACTGATGAGGTCATTATCTCATTTATTTTATTTCCACCGGGAACAGCATAGTACACGATTTTATACCTTCCGGTTAATCCTGCTTTTTTCTTAGCATATTTCAGCGCTTCATAAAGTCCGCCAATTTCATCTACCAGCCTTTTATTATATGCATCGGTACCAAGCCAAACTCTGCCCTGGGCAACCTGTTCAACTTCATCCCTGGTCATGTTCCTTCCTTCTGATACAGCCGAAGTAAAGCGGTCGTAATAATAATCAATTATTCCCTGTATGATCTCGATCTCTTCCGCGTCAAGCTCCTTATAAAATGAGCCAATATCTGAATTATCTCCGCGTTTGAAATTTTCTACTTTTACTTTCTGACCTTTTAGCAGGCTATCCAGATTTGGCCTTGCGGTAAATACACCAATGCTGCCCGTAACAGTGAGCTCATCGGAAAATATTTTATCGGCGTTTGTTGAAACATAATATCCGCCTGATGCCGCCGCACCGCCCATTGAAACTATGAACGGTTTCTTATATTTTTTCTTAAGCCTGATAATTGCGGAGTTAATTTCGGCTGAACCTAATGCAGAGCCGCCGCCGGAATCTACCCTAAGTACAATTGCCTTAACTTTTGGATTTGCGAAAGCTTCTTCAAGCTGTCTCACTACCGACTCACTGCCTGTAGAACGGCTGCCGCCAACAAACGGAATTGGCAATGATACAGGCGGAGGAGGTTCACTTTCGCCTGTGGTTATGCTGGCATAAACTCCAATGATGGCTATTTGTGAAGGTTCACTCCAGTCGTTATCCCATTGGCTGCGGTTAAAATTCTTTACAATGTTATTTGTTTTGGAATTTCTTCCTGAAATTTCCTTTGCATCTTCATACCAGCCAAGTTTATCCACAAGACCCAGTCTTAAGGCTTCTGTTCCGGTGAGCGGCTGCGAGAGTTTTGTCCTGAGGTAATCATCCAGCGAAAGGTTTCTGCCGGTGACAATCTGCGAAAGCATTTTTTCGTAAACAATATCAAGTACCCGGTTTATTACTTCTTTGCCTTCTTCGGTGGTGGAATCAAGTAAACCCTGGAAAGTGAGCTTATATTTTCCCGCGTAGAATGTCTGCAGATCAATTCCATACTTTTCAAGAAATGAGTTGTAATTGAACACATTTATGCTGAGTCCGTAAAAAAATATTGCTTCAGGCGGCATTATGATATCATCTGCGAAAGTTGAAATGTAGTATCCGCCAGGTCCAACATCCTGAGGAAAATATACCGTAATGTTTTTATTCTTTCCCCTGAAACGGGTCATTGAAGCTGTAAGCTCTTCTATAGCAGCATTTATTTCAAACCTCCCTGAGGCGAGGGGATATATCTTTAATAACATTCCTTTTACCGATGGGTCCGCGGCCGCATAGTCAATATCGGCAATTACTTCATGGATACTGCGCTTTCCGCTGCCAAGCAGCCCAAAGAAAATATCTTCTGTATTGTAATCCTGCAGCGAGCCTGACAGGGTTATTTCTATTACTTTTTTCTTTTCAGGTATTACGCTCTTCCTTCGTTCCAGGTTATAGGAAAGCGAAAACTGTGAGCCTATATAGCCATATTTATGTCCGCCTGTTTTGCGGTATACATCATAATCACGGTTGAAGCCATCACTGTAATAAAGCTTTGTTCTGCTATTGTTAAAGAAATGATTATATCTGAAACTTCCGTTAGGCATATCAAATCTCAATCCAGCACCAAGGTATTCATTCCTATCCCGCTCTTCATTTCGGGTATAGTTTACATTCAGATAAAGACCGTTCAAAAGCCTGAGATCGATGCCGGCTTTAAGCTGATTATGATTGAAAAAATTATCATGATAGCGGTACATCGAAAAATCAGCCATAAGTGTGAGCCTGTCGCTTTTCAAAGGTCTGATTGCTGCACCAAATGTGAATTTATCCGTTGCATAATATTCAACGCTTGTTGATTCATCATTTTTGTATACGAATGAAAACGAAGTATAAGGCAGAGGACGGAATAGCAATCCCAACCCCATCCTGAAGCTTGGAAAATTGGAGTATTGATCCGCCGGCGAGCGGGTGTTATCTCTTTGCAGCATTTCAAATATGATTCCGGCGGTTATTGTTTTGTTTCCGGCGCCAAATCCGAGTGAAAATGTACTTACATTATAGTTTTGGGTGAATGCAGTTCCTGTATACTCAACCAGTTCGTAATTATTGTTAACATCATAATTTCTTATGAAATCCGTATAGCCGGTATACTTCCTGTATGCCAGCCCCAGGAAGCCGGCATTGATCGATATATCAAGCTCATTCAGTCCGTTGAATTTCGCTCTGTGCATCAGTCCGCTTATTGTGAAATTCAGCCTGTGGCCAAGTCCGAGTACTGCAGGATTGTAACGGAAGGCATTAGAGCCTTCATCATACGCAGAAAAAAGGTACATTTCATTTGTTGGGTTGAACAGATTGAAATCCTGTGTATATGAACTATTGGGGGAAAACATCAAGAATAAAACTGCTAAAAATAATACCGGGTAAGCAGGAATTTTTTTCATAGTAATGTTTTTTAGGAATTGTATGCTCAAATATAGCTATAATTTATGATTTGAAAAGTGATGTAAGTAGAATCCTGACGACAGAATCTAAAACAAAAAGCGTGACACAAAGGCTCAATGGCGCAAAGTAACACGAAGAATTTAAGTCAAATACAATTTTGACAGGGGATACATGATTTAATCAATAAGGCTGTAATGATTCGTGCCACGAAAAAGCAGATATAAACACAAAAAAAAGAGCGTCCGTTGGACGCCCTTTTAAAACCTAAATCATTTTAAATCTGAATTATTTTTACCACCCCAAAAGGTGTTCTGAAATAACTTCTTTATTTTACAAGTGTCATCTTCTTAACATCTGAAAATTCACCTGCGGAGAGTTTATAGAAATAAATCCCGCTTGGCACGTTCAGCGCGTTGAAATCATATGTATAATTTCCGGCAGCCATATTCATATTATTGATAAGCGAAGCAACTTCTCTGCCAAGCATATCATATATTTTTAAAGTAACAAATGAACCCTTTGGTAACCCGAATTTAATGTTTGTTACCGGGTTAAACGGATTCGGATAGTTCTGCTGTAATGAATAAACCTGCGGAACTTCAGTGTTAGTCTGCTGGATACCTACAAAGTTTCCAATTCTGATCTGGTACGATCTTGAGTGAACCCTGGGACCTCCGGTTTCTGTTCCTGTAACAGTTACAGTATACAGACCCTGCGGTACATTTGCAGTTGAAGTTGTGTTAATTAATACTGAGTCTGATACCCCGGTAAATGTCCTTACATTACCCGGTGAAAATGTTGGTGTTAATGTTCCCGGTGCAGGTGAAGGTGTGATATTTGTTGTGTAAGTTACCTGTCCGGTATATGGACCCATAACTGGGTTTCTCATTCTTACAACGGATGTAGATGTTGGATTAATACTATCAATTGTTTTATTGAATGAAATACCGTAATCAGGCAAATAAGCTGTGAAATCCTGTAATGTATTGTTCTGTCCTGTATAGAACGGGAATGTCATTGTTCTGCCGGCTATACCCTGGTAATCGCCTAAATAATAGTGGTTGGCACCCTGGAATATTTTTATTGCCGCCGGGTTAAAATTCTGATTTGAGATCTTGAAATTTGTGAAAGTTAAGCCTCCATCAACTGAAACAGCGCCATATGTTTCGGTCATCATATTACTTGCTTCATCATTTCTTGAATCCCACCACATAGCCCAAACTCTGCCCTGAAGGTCAACAGATACGTCACACATCCACTGGTCAGTAAATGCAGCGTCGTCATTAACTCTTACCGGACTTCCTGAGCTCCATGTAACGCCGCCATCAGTAGATCTTGTGCAAAAAACGTCTGCTGCATCTGGACCCGGGGGGTTACTTGCATATACATTGTATATATAACCTCTTCTGGAAGTAGAAGACATATCAACAGCTATATGAGGCATTCCATTTACGCGGATATCTGTTTTGAGAACATTCCTGCCTGAACCATTTACTGTACCCGGTGTAGAATGGAAAGAAGCCTGAACTGAAGCTCCAAATGTAGCGCCTCCATCTGTTGAAACCCTGACTACTGTGCCGCCGTTATACCATGCCAGATAAACTCTTCCCCCCGGTCCAACTGCTACATCCGGTCCGGGATTTGGTGTGCCGGTTCCCATGTTACCCACAAAGCTCCATGAAGCACCATTATTGGTTGACCTGTGAAAATCAACACTTGCACCTGTTGCGAAGTTAACATAAGCCATGTAAACATGATTCTGGTACGGGCCGCCTGTCTGGTCTGCTGCGATCCATTCCTTATCAGCGTTAGCGTTACTTACAATGTTTCCGAGGTTAGTCCATGTGACGCCCTTATCGGTTGATTTCAGAAGTCTGATTCCGCTTGAAAGCACTGCGCAGTAGAAATTTCCTAAACTATCCGCACAAAAAACCGGGTCTCCCTGGTTACTTGCAATTGCAGTGTTGCCCCAGGTTACTCCGCCATTGGTAGTATAATAAACCCACGGTGTTCCTGAAAAACCTGTAACTCTGTTATCACTTGCAACAAAATTATTTACATCTCTTGGGTTAACGGCTATGTCAGTTTCAGCAAAACCATTGTTTGTTGAAACCTGGTAATTATCAAATGCCCCAACTGAAATAACAGCATCTATACCGTAAGGTTCAGGTGCGAACGCTTTTGGCATAATCAGTCTTAAGGGATAAGAATTAGTTGCTACCTGTTCATTTGGATCAATTTGAGCGAATGTATTGATACAAATGGAAAAAGCCAGTAAAAACAATAAAATAAGTTTACTTTTCATTTGTGATTTTGTTGTTAATTTGCGAATTAATCTCGAATAATATTACATTTTAATGGCAAAAACAATCATTAAATATGTATATTAGTTACCTTAAACTGTTATAGATAAAATGCACAATAGATTAAATTCATTACAGATTCTGAAATTTTTAAACGTAATAAATCGTTTTAAAATCCAGATAATCCATTGTAATTTCTATTTTAAAAGCTTAATTTTAGCTAATGAAAAACCCCATTATCTTTAAAATACCAGTTTTTTTGCTGCTTTTGGCTATATCTGCCTGCTCATCTTTCAATTATAAAACGTATAATGAAGAAGCTAACAAAGATATCGACGATCCTGAGCCAAATTATGATATTACGCTAACTTCAGACTTCCAGGATTTTACCGGTTTTATGTTCATTGGCAACCGAATTGAGAACTTCAGCACTTACTTTAATACATTTTTCAACGCGAATGAAAATTTTAACGATGCTTACGATGATTATTCAACCCGTGTGCTGGCAAATTATAATGAAAGACAGGATTCAATTTTTGCCAAACCAAGGCTTTCGCAGGAATCGATCGATAAGTTCAATATAGCAATTGAAAAGGCATCAAAAGTTATCCAGTATCACAAAAGCAGCGAATACATGGATCGCTCAGTGCTGCTGGTGGGTAAATCTTATTTTTTCCTTGGTGACTACCTTAAGGCTGAAAGAAAATTCAGTGAATTCATTTCAAGATTAAAATCAAGCCGCTACTTAGATGAAGCGCTACTGTATCTTGCCAAAACACAGATAAGGCTTGAAAATGAAAAGCCCGCGCTTGAAAGATTGAATGATCTTATAAAAAATTCCAAAGAAAAAAATGTTGTTTCTGAAAGCTACCAGTCACTTGCTGAATACTACTTGAACAGAAAAGATTATGATAATGCCATCAAGAATTTTAGAAGCGCTATTGAATATTCCAATGACAGCGAATTCAAAGCGCAAATGCAGTTCCTTGTAGCATCGGTAATTTCAAGGTCAAATCCTAAACTTGCCGCAAAGGAATTTGACAAAGGACTTGATTACAATGCGTCTTACGATCTGGAATACCTAGCCCGATTTAACACAGCTAAAAATATGGTTGCAAGCGGTAACTTCACCGGCGCGGCGGATATCATTGATGACCTTGAAGTAAAGTATAAGGATATACCCGCAAATCTTGGCCAGGTAAATTTCCTGAAGGGTGTTTATTATGATGAAAAGAAAGATAATAAAACTTCAATAAATCAGTATTATGATGTAATCCAGAATTTCCCCGCAACTATTCCTTCAGCGGATGCAAGCTACAAACTTGGCAAGTATTTCGAAGGACGCAACGACTATATGAACGCCTTTCTATATTACAGATTTTCAACCGAACAAAGCAATACAGGTACTTTTTACAAAGAATCACTTGCCAAATCAGTGATATTCAAAAGATATTTTGAACTAAGATCCACAATTACAGGTGAAACTATAAACACCGATTACAATGAAGATTTCAGAAAAAAAACCACAAAGGATTACGATAAAAGTACTGACCCCAACAAGTTACCAAATAAAGAAGGTGATAACGGTAAATCAGGCGGATACTGGGGATTTATACTTGCTGATAGTATTATAACCGGGGAAGACTCCACATTCACAATAGTTGATACTTCCCGG
>JBHEKV010000053.1:0-26847 GCA_041859235.1 Ignavibacteria bacterium
CTTCGGAATATTCCGCTGTATATCTGCTGAATGTGGAGACAACCACTGTTACGTCAGTTTGATACCGTTGGCCTTCAATATCCAGCTAAGCTGGCCAATATGCATAGGCTCATGCCTTATTGCGTGCATGAGTACATGAAATTTATCCTTGCTTCCCCCAAAATTGGCTTCAATATTATTTTCTGACTCCATTTGTTCATCGGTCATGTTTTCCAGAATTTCAATAGCTTTTGTATGAACTTGATCAAATTTCGTTTTTACTTCTTCAATAGAAGGTGAATTTTTGATCTCATCAGGTGCAGAGCCAAATCCAAAATCATTAAGCCATTCTATTCCCAGGCTTTCGCCACCTATTCCTTCAATTATCAGGAAATGTTCTGTCCATACAAGATGAGCGATGAGCCAATATGCACTGTTCATTTTCACACCGTTTACTTCATATACTTTATGCAGGTCAAGTCCTTCGAGCTTTGATATGTAGTAACTCGAAAGATTCCTTGCCATCTGATAAGTCTGAATGAGAGTCTTTGTTTTAGTATTGTTAGCCATAATATTATTTATGATTGGTTGAAACAAATTAATTAAAACTATTTATGCTTTGCTTCTTGAATCCTGCGAAAAACAAATAATGTTGAAGTTAATCACCTTAGTGGAGATTTTTCTAATTGAGCAATTTCTGTCTGCCCAAGTCAAAATGAGAATATTAGAAATTCTGTTTTCCAATTATGATAGATCACCTCAAAAAGGCTCCCAAATGTGATTTTAACTCAATGTTTCAGCTCCAGCCTTACAACATTTTCTATATGGAAAGTATGAGGAAACATATCGACTGGTTGAATTGCCGTTATTTCATACTTTTCTTTCAACAGTGCTAAATCCCTTGCTTGTGTACCTGGGTTACATGAAACATATATGATCTTCACTGCAGAATATTCAAGCAGGTATTCTGCAG
Organism: Ignavibacteria bacterium; assembly: GCA_041859235.1. Lineage (GTDB taxonomy): Bacteria > Bacteroidota > Ignavibacteria > Tepidaquicellales > OLB5 > OLB5. The sequence continues at coordinate 953 of JBHEKV010000053.1, forward strand.
CTTTCGGGTGTATGCCGCTTCTGGGTGGATCAAGTATTATAGTATCAAACCGATCATTAACCGGATCCGCTATTAGTTTTTCAAGATATTCCTTTACATCCATATCTTTGAATTGACAATTAGTCACACCGTTCAAATCAGCGTTAACGTTTGCCATTGTTATCGATTCTGCACTCAGTTCTACTCCATATACACTTTTTACCATGTCAGATATGTAAAGTGAAATTGCCCCGCAGCCGCAATAGAGGTCCAGAACATTTTCATCTTTGCTGAATTCAGCAAAATCAGCAACAGTATCAAACAACTTTTCGCATTGTTTTGAATTTGTCTGAAAAAATGAATTCGGGGTGATCTTGAATTTGTAGCTGCCAATTTTTTCTTCAATGAAACCATCGCCGTAAATGACATTAAAATTATCAGCCAAAGCTACTTGTGCCTTCGACTCTGTCATTGAATTTACCAATGTAGTAACTTCAGGCACCTCTTTTAAAAGCGCTGCTGAATATTCATTTATTAATTCCTGGTTTGAATCATAAGTTATAAGATTCACCATTAAGCCTGAGCTGTTCACAGATCTTCTCACAGTCAAAAATCTCAGGTAACCGCTGTGAGTTTTAGTGGAGTAAATGGTGGTATCTTTCGGTTTGAAGAAATCGCGCGTTAAATTCAGTATCCTGCTGGTTAGTTCAGATTGCAGGTAACAAGCCCTGATATCAAGTATCTTTTCATAAAATCCGGGAATGTGATACCCAATAGCAAAGCTCTTATCAATATTTTCCTTTTGCATATCCTCAACTGTAAGCCACCGGTCGTTGCCGAATGAAAACTCCAGCTTGTTACGGTAGAAATAGATATCATCAGATCCCGTTACCGGGGGGATAATAACGTTTTCAAATCCTCCAATTCTTTCAAACGCGTTCTTTACGATATTCTGTTTTATCTCAAGCTGCTTGGTATAATCAATATGCTGCATTTTGCAACCGTTACATGTGCCAAAGTATTCACACTGTGGCACAACCCTGAAAACTGAGGACTCGAGTAATTCTATCAATGTTGACTCAGCGAATTTTTTTTTCTTCTTTTTTATCTTTGCCCTAACTTTATCTCCCGGAACTGTTTTCGGGACAAAAACAACATATTCACCGTTTATTCTGCCAACGCCATTGCCTTCAGCGCCAATATCCTCAATCAGCAACTCAACAATATCATCTTTTTTAACATTTTCCACTATATTACAGTAATATTACTTATATAATTAATTTTATATGAACCAATAATAGCTTTAAATAAAATTCTAATTTTATTATTATGTACAAATATAATTATAAATACCGTGATAAATAAATTTGTTAATTAGTGAAAAATAAAGCAATTTCCGATGCGAAGCGTGTGATACAGATTGAACGTAAAGCATTAAGTCTGCTTGAACGAAGATTAAACGGAAGTTTTTCTGAAGCAGTTGACATAATATATAAATGCAAAGGCAGAGTAATTGTAACCGGGATTGGTAAGTCAGGAATAATCGCCCAGAAGATCGTCGCAACATTCAATTCAACAGGTACTCCTGCTATATTTTTACATTCAGCCGATTCGGTACATGGTGATCTGGGTATTATAAGGCGCGGTGATGTGGTCATATGTATTTCCAAATCTGGTGATACATACGAGCTTATCCAGCTTCTGCTCGCAATAAACCAGTTCGATGTGAAAGTAATTTCGATCGTAGGTGATGTAGATTCTAAACTTAAGGATCTTTCTGATGTAGTTATTGACGCATCAGTTGACCAGGAAGCTTGTCCGTACAATCTTGCTCCAACAACATCTACCACAGCCGCTTTGGTGATGGGTGATGCTCTTGCAATTGCGCTTTTGAGAAAAAAAGAGTTCACCAAGGAAGAATTCGCTATGCTTCATCCGGGCGGAATACTTGGAAGAAAACTTCTGCTGAGAGTAAGTGACCTGATGATAAGTGATCAACAGATCCCTAAGGTAAAGGAAAACGCGCTTTTTAAGGATGTTGTCTTTGAGATTTCCTCAAAAAGGCTGGGCTGTACCTGCGTGGTTGATAAAACAGGTAAACTTAGAGGAATTATTACTGATGGTGATATCAGACGTACACTGCAGAAATTCGAAAATGTTGCTGATATTAAGGCAAAAGATATAATGAACACATCGCCAAAGCTAATAAATGAAAATATGCTTGGAGAAACGGCACTGGAGCTTATGGAAAAATACACTATCACACAGCTTATTATAACTGACAAGAAAAAGAAACCCACAGGTGTTGTTCATATGCATGATCTTGTTAAAGCCGGTTTGGGTTAAAAGGGAACATAGAAATTACATTATACTTGGCTAAGCAATACTCAACAATGCGTCTGTTCTGTTTCATCATTTTTGGCAGCGTAATGGGGTATTTGGCAGGCTGCTCAAATGAAAAGATTGAGCCTCCTAAAATTGAGATCACTTCCGCTGATAGTATCCCTTCGCAGGAAAGTTTTAATACTACCGTAACATTTTCCGACTCAGGCAGAGTTAAAGCCATCCTGATTGCAGGAAGGATCAGGGTTTATTCAAAGTTCAATTATACGCTTATTGATAGCAACGCTAAGGTTGATTTTTACAAAGATGGCGTTTACAGTTCCACATTGACCGGCAGGAGGGGGAAGATCTATGATGCTACTAAAGATGTTGAGGTTTATGAAAATGTCAAACTTGTTTCCCAGGATGGTTCTGTGTTGACGACAAATAAGCTGTTGTGGGTTAACAAAACCCAGCGTATCAAATCTGATGAGTTTGTGCATATTACAACAAAGACTGATGATATCCAGGGTTATGGTTTTGAAGCTGACCAGAACCTTAAAAACTATGTAATATATAAAGTAAGCGGACAGGTTCAGAAATAGAAAAATGAAAATGCTTGGCCTGAAAATACTCGCAATACTCGTACTTTCGTACATTTCTTACGGACAGGATAAGATCATTATTAATCACGCAGATAGCCTTGTGGGCAAGACTATTGATGGTGAACAGGTAAGGGAAGCCGTTGGAAATGTGTCACTAACTCACAATAATGTGAATATTACCTGTAACAGGGTTATTCAGTATTACAATCTAAACAAGGCTGATCTTTATGGGAATGTAAGAGTTGTTCAGGATACAATTACAATCCTGGCGCCGCAGGGTACATACTATGGCAATGAATCAAAAGTCGTTTGTCCTGCCGGAGCTACGCTTATGGACCCCAAAACTACTCTCAAAGCAAATTACGGCGTGTATCTTTTCTCACAGGACCTGGCAAATTTCCGCGGAAATGTGCGGATCACCGATAACAGTACCTATACAATTACTTCTGATGAATTGGATTATTACAGAGGCGTGCAGAAATCTTATGCCCGGGGGAATGTAAAGGTTGTCAGCGATTCATCCGTGATCTATTCAGATGATCTTGTATATGAAAAGCTAATTGGCGTTTCTACAGCTACGGGAAATGTGAAGATCGAAAGTGATTCAACTATTATTACTTCAAAAAAGGCGACATATTACGAGTTCGAAAAAAAATCCATAGCCGAAGAGAATGTAAAGATAGATTTCCTTACAGAAGACGCAGTTGTGTACGGGAATTACGCTGAGAACTATGAAACAAGAAATTATTCGTTTGTAAAAGGCAAAGCCAAACTGATACAAACAGAAACTAAAGAGGGCAAGACTGATACTACTTTTATATACAGCGAAAAAATGGAGTCATTCAGGAATAAGCCGGAGCATTATATTGCAATTGACAGCGTAAGAACGATAAGAAATGATTTTCTTTCTGTTTCTCAAGCCGGATATTACTTTAGGGATATAAGCGGCAAAGGAGGAGTGATAACACTTGCCCGTGACCCCGTTGTATGGAAAGAAAATCTCCAGGTATCCGGTGACTCAATTTACGCTTACTTTAAAGAGGATGTTGATGACATTTATATCATCCACAGTGCATTTGCGCTGCAGCAGAATGAAATTGTATCTTCCAGATATGACCAGATTTCCGGGATTTTTATGCATATTAAATTTTTGGATAACCAGGTTAACTATATACAGGTTGATACTAATGCGGCAAGCATTTATTTTGTCTACGATACAAACAATCCTAATGGAGCTAACAGGTCAACAGGCGATGTGATAAAACTATTCTTCAAAGAAAAAAAAGTCGATAAGGTTAATATTTTTGGCAAACCCAAAGGCACTTACTTTCCTGAAAATCTTGTTAACACTGATGAACTTAGATTATTGGGCTTCAGGCTCAGAATGGATAAACCTGCAAGAATCATACCTTCACAGTAATTTTCCAATTTTTTAGAATTCAAAAATTTCAAGAAAACTGCATTTTTTGCACGTTTTTGCACTTTTTATTTTTTGTGTTTTTGGCACTATTTGACAATAAAAAATAAATCATTATATTAGTGCAGTTAGTATACCGTTTTAAAGTAAAGGTTTATATAAGAAATATAATAGAGGGAAAGAAGCTTATAAAACCGTCAGTTAAGAAATACCGTTCAGGCAGTATGCAAAAGTCACCCGCTGTACTATTGATAAATTCTACCGAAAAGGGTATCTTTAATTGGTTTTCTATATCCAATTAAATTTCATTTATGACTACAATAGACTTGATAAACAAACTGGCAGTTGAACACAATATCACAACCGGACGCGCTGAAATGATAGTGAGCATACTGGTTGAAAGACTTGTGGAAAAGCTTAAAAAAGATGGGGAAGTTCAGATCAGCAATTTTGGTACATTCAGTATCAGGAAAAAAGAGCCTGAAGCAGTTTCATATATGAAACTGAATGAGCCAATTCCGATGGTCAAGAACCATGTGTCTTTCTTTCCTGACAGGATATTCCTTGATAGTATAAACTCCCATTGAAAAATTGCCCAATTAAATTAAAGGGTTATGATAAAACAGGAAATAATAGAAAAGATCAGCAAGTATTTTAAGCTCACAAACTTTGAAGCTGAAAAGATATATGATGATATCTTTGCCGGTATAATTAAGGGTGTGAAAGAAGATAATATTGCGGATATTACTAACCTGGGTGAGTTTATTATTAAGTACAACAGCGGAGACGAAAACAATAAAAAAACCGTAGAGTTTCTTCCTACGCTCTCACTGGAAGAAGAGATCAATCAAAGGGCTTTTGAAGAGAGCAGGCAGTTTGAACTTCCGAAGTTTGTGAACCAGCAGTTATCTGATAAGCCTTTTGAAAAGGCTGCAGAGCTTCCCGTGAGCCAGTTAAAAGATCCGGATGGAACAAAAACCCCGGATATAAAGACAACTGAAAACTTGATTACTGAACAAATTCCTGTAATTAGCGAAGAAGAGAAATTATCCATTGAGCAGGAACACACTAGCGTTGAAGATGAAATAAAAAGGAAGCGTGAGGAGATTTTAGGAAAGATCACTAAGCCTAAGGAAGAATTTACATCAGAAATTAAGCCCGAAATCAGGGAAAACATTGTTGTTCCACCTGTAGTAGCAGTTCCATTAAAGGAAGAAACAAAAGAAGTGACAATTGAGCATATTGAAGCTAAAAAAACTATTGAAGAAGTGACAAAGATACCCGAAGAGATAACTTCTAAGGCAGAAGAGTTAAAGTCAGAAATCAAAGAAACGCCGAATGAGATTGAGGAAGTCACTGAGCAATCTTTTTCAGATTTTTTCACTGAAGTTTCGAAGGAAGAGCATATTTCAGCAGGAAACATAAATAACCCGGTAATTCCTCCTGTGGAAACAGCAATTCCACCGGTTGAAACAGTTATCCCTCCAAGTGCGGTTGAACTGCATAATCAGATAACCGGTGACCAGAACAAAACGAACGAATATCAGACCACAATTACCCCGATGCCATTTGCTAACGGAAACGGCAATGGTAACGGCAACGGTAATGGAAACGGCGAAAATTACGAACATAAGCTTCAGGATAATTCATATTACATTTGGTATAAAGATAGCGAGCCAAACTCCACCGATACCCAAACAATGTCATATGAATATGAGCTATTATACCAGGCCACAAAAGAAGCAGAATATAAATCGAAGTTAAGGATCTATGTAACTACATTCATAATGTTCTTTTCTATAGTTCTGATACTTCTGATATTTTCACCGGTAATATACAAGTATTTCTTCAATCCTGCCGAAGAACAGAACTCAGAAGAAGTGCAGCAGGAAACCGGTTCCACTGAGGAACCTCAAAATACCACACAGAATACTAATCAGGCATCTGTAAATTCACTTGAAAATCAGCCGCCTGTAAACAATACTTCACAGGAACAGCCTAAACAGGAAGTTACGCCGCCGGTTACTCAGCAGGAGCAGCCCAAACAAGAGGCACCTAAACAGGAGCAGCCCAAGCAGGAGGCACCTAAGCAGGAACAACCTAAACAGGACCAGCCTAAACAGGAAGCGCCGCAGCAGAACACAACCCAGAATTTACCCGGTGTTACCAAAAGCTCAATGGGATGGCTTGATGATTACAATAAGGTGATTTATGTTCAGCTTGATAACGGTAAATTCACAATTCAGGAATCTGCCTGGGATTCTGACGCAAAGGCTAATAAACGCATTAGCGCAGTTGGCGGACTTATTCCCGGACTGAAAGGTAATGTACTTAAAGTAGATCTTGGTTCAAAAGGCACATGGTACCGTGCCCGTTTCGGTGAGTTTTCAACTATTGAAGAAGCAAAACAAAAAGCAGAAGAGCTGAGAAATAAAGAAAAAGGCAGGCTTCAGGCTTTGCTTCTGACCTTTCTGCTATATACATAATAGCTCAATGAGCTTAGCAGACTTAATGCAGCAATGATTGACCCTATCAATCCAATTATATCTCCGTGTTTGGCATAAAATGTCTTTTCGGTATTTCCTATTATATTCCTGTCAACTACTCCGGTTTGCCAGTATTCAATTCTGTCATAAATATTACCTAATGGGTCAATGAAACATGAAACCCCTGTTTGTGCACATCTCACTATCCATTTTCTGTTTTCAATTGCTCTTAAAACAGCATATTGATTATGCTGCTCGGGGCCTGAAGTATTTCCCCACCATCCATCGTTTGTTACTATTACAAAATACTGGGCACCTTTGTTTGTGAATTCAGTCACAAATTCACTGAAAACTGATTCATAACATATCAGTCCTGCGAATTTTGTATCAATACCTTTAGAAGTGTCTTTCAGGCTGAATACTGTCTGATCTGTTCCCATTTGCCATCCGCTGATACCAACTCCCCAAGTAAACCATTTCTTGGCGAAAGGCACTTTTTCCTGGTATGGTATCCTTTCGCTAAATGGAACGAGTTTAACTTTCCTGTGAATTGTAAGGTCCTTATGATATTTCTTTGGTTCAATTAATATAGCTGAGTTAAAGACATCAAACTTGCGTTTAGAACCGTCTGTAATTCTGTGATCAGTTGGGATTTTGTCTCCTTCTTTATAATAATACTTATGCGGTATCCCCATAAAAATATACTTACTGGTCGAATCAGAAATATCAAAAAATCGTTTTGATTTCAGGAGATTGATATCTTCAAGGAAGTAGAATGGGGGAGCTGTTTCATGAAGAACCAGCATGTCAGGATTGAATTTCAATCCCCCCTGAAGTCCCTCAATATATGTGTTCAGAATTTGATCGTGCTCTCCGCCCCATTTTTTGAATGGATCGGTATTGGTCTGAACAATAGCAGTATTTACTACTCTGGAGCTGTCCTGTAAATTGTAATACCCGGTGTTATCAACCGAATCAAGTCTGTAAGTTGAGTAGAAGTTTGGGAGAAGTAAAATTGCTGTTAACAAAATAAGCGCAATTGCTGCTTTAGGTGAAGCAAGTTTCCATTGTTTACCGTATATTTTAGATAATATAAGATACAACAGTACAGAAGTAATGCATATAAGGAATGTTAGCCCGTGTACTCCGGTATATTCAACTATCTGTATTCTGTAAAGATTATATGTTTCGCTGTTCCCAAGCTCAAGCCAGGGGAATGCAAACTGCCAGATATTATCAAAATACTCATATCCAACCCATATCAGCGGAAACAAAGCCAGAGCGAGCTCTTTTTTTATCTTAGATACACCGTAAGTGATTAAAATGGGAATCAGCATAAAAAGGGAATGGACAAACACAGTTGCAACACCGCCTATTTTAAGAAACGTATCATCAGAGTGCCACCCTGAAATCCAGTATAGGGATATTTCATTGAAAACGAGCATTACAATATATGCCCTCGCGAAAGCCTGCCTGAACTTCGAAGAATTTAACACCAGGTATAACAGGATCATCAATCCAAAATAAATGAAGAACCAGGTTTTAAAAGGCGGAAATGAAAATCCCAGCAAAGCTCCGCTTAATAGAGAGAGTATAAGGGTCCGCAATTTTTTATTCTTGGGGAGAATTTCCAATATTATTTGTCCGTTTATACATTACTTTAGCAGAGCGATTGAGTATGCTGAACAGCCCAACTTCTTTCCGATAGATCCCAGACCTTCTGCTGTTGTTGATTTGATCGAAATCTGCGATGTCTTTATTCCAAGGGTATTTGCAATGTTCTTTTTCATCAGCTCGATATATGGATTTATCTTTGGTTCTTCAAGTATAATCGTAATATCAACATTACCAACTTTAAGTTTCTTCTTTTTTATCAATTTCATGCATTCATGAAGTAACACTAAACTGGAAATATCCTTCCATTTAGGGTCCTTATTGCTGAAATAATATCCTATATCCCGTAAGCCGGCAGCACCAAGAAGTGAATCGCACAATGCATGCAGCAGCACATCAGCATCTGAATGGCCAAGCAATCCTTTGGTGTGGGGAATTGTTACCCCTCCCAGAATTAGCTTTCTGCCCTTAACAAGCCTGTGAACGTCATAACCCAGTCCAATTCGCATAGTCTGCAAATATATTATTATCTATGCTATATTATTAGTCTAAAATTTCTGCAAACTGCAGATTTCTTCACGCCCCCTGAGGATTTCGTTTTGTGATATGTTTAGCGGATTCTTTATTATCGGTCAGGGATATCGAGTAATTAGGAATTCAATGTTTTTTATGGTTAGTAAATAAACCTGTATTTGAGTAATTTTGCAAATTAATCAATTATATGGCGAAACCGGTTACAAAATATATCTGTCAGAATTGCGGTTATGTTTCTTTACGGTGGTTGGGAAAGTGTCCCGAATGCGATTCCTGGAATTCCTTTGTTGAAGAGATCGTACACACTGATAAACATAAGCTTAGATCAAAGAGTAGTGATATACTCAGCGCGAAACTTACAAATTTATCAAAAGTGACAGATATTAATATCACAGAAGACAAACGAATAGTCAGCACTATTGAAGAGCTTGACAGAGTACTTGGCGGCGGGATTGTCCCGGGTTCAGTTGTACTTGTTGGAGGCGATCCCGGTATAGGGAAGTCTACCCTGATGATGCAGCTTTCTGATAAGATAAAGGGAAACACAATACTTTACGTAAGCGGGGAAGAATCGCCAAGACAAATAAAGCTTCGCTGTGAAAGACTTGGTTTTGCCCATGATGAATTCTATATACTTTCTGAAACCAGTCTCGAGATTATTGCAGCAATAATTGATAAGCTTAAACCTGATATCGTCATAATTGATTCAATTCAAACAATTTACCGGAACGAACTTGAGTCCAGTCCAGGTAGTGTTTCACAGCTGCGTGAATCAACTGCTGCCGTAATACAAATTGCGAAAGCTAAAAATATTTCTTTTTTCTTGATTGGTCACATTACTAAAGAAGGATTTATCGCAGGTCCCAAAGTATTAGAGCATATGGTAGATACCGTTTTGCAGTTTGAAGGCGAGAGAACACATGCTTACCGCGTGCTTAGAGCAATCAAGAACCGTTTCGGTTCAACCAATGAGATTGGCATTTTTGAAATGACCGGTACCGGGCTTGTGGAAGTTCGCAATCCCAGTGAAGTTTTTCTTTCACAGCGTTCAAAAGGTATCTCAGGCAGCACAGTTTCAGCCAGTATGGAAGGTACGCGCCCAATACTGATAGAAGTACAGGCGCTGGTTTCTTCTTCGGGTTATTCAGTTCCGCAAAGGACTGCAACGGGTTTTGATTATAAAAGACTTGCAATTCTGATTGCAGTGCTTGAGAAAAAAATTGGAATACACCTTTCAAAATTTGATGTATTTATTAATATTGCCGGCGGTATCAAAATAGATGAACCATCTATAGATCTTGCCGCTGCTATAAGTATATGTTCGAGCTTTAAAGATACTTCGATTGAACATGATATGCTTATACTGGGTGAAATTGGGCTCAGTGGAGAAATTCGCGGTATAAGCTTCGCGGAACGAAGGATACAGGAAGCAATAAAACTTGGATTCAGAAAAGTTGTATTGCCAAAGGGCAATATGAAAAACTTCAAGCCATCTAAAGAAATAGAATACATCCCCGTAGAAAGTATTCATGATGCGATCCGTTTAATTTTATAATCTTTTCCATTGAGTAGCAATATTGAATACCGGCTTTCTTAAAAAACTAAAACAAAAACTCCAGATCGGCAATACCCGGTCAATTCATTTGAATTCTTATCCCGGGAGGCTTGCAGCCAGGCTAGATCTTTTTGAACTGCATAACATAAGACAAAATCTGCCTGAAGATTTTCTGAAAAAGCTGCTTAATAATTCTTCATTTGAATTCAAATTTAGAATTGAGCAGCAACAATTCCACTTTCCTAAGGATATCCCAGCAACCGATAACAGCAATCAAGGGGAGCCTGCTCCAGAACACAAAGATCCTGCTTTAAATACCATATCTACAGAAAAAAGAGATATTGCAGCAAAACAAATCATGCTCTCCAAAAGGCTGTCTTCAATGTATTATGAAAATGAAGATAATTACCTTGAGCATGGGATCAAAACATTTGGATTCGGTTATCCTACTCTTGTTTACCAAAGCAGGAACGATCCCGGAAAAATATTGAGCGCCCCTGTATTTATTTGGATGCTCGGGCTTGCAAGAGATAAAAATGAGTGGATAGTTTCAAGAGAAGAAGAACAGGGTATTTCTATCAATGATGTGCTTCTCAATTTTCTGGAACAGGACCTCGATTCAACGGGTTTTTCAAAATTGAATGACGAATTTCTTTCAGACTCGATAATTGATGAAACTGAGTTTGATGAGATCATCAACAAACTGCTTTCTCAAATCAGTTCATCGGCTATGAAGATATCAAGTGAGCAAAGAGTCGTTCCAATGCTTGATAAAGCCGCACGGATTGATTATGTAAAGACTGCAGGCAGCCCTTCAGTAGCTTTTTCGGGTATATTTGGTTTGTTTAAGACACCCAAAGAGCCGTTGATAAGGGATATGAAATATTTGATAGAAAATCAGGATAGTTTTCAATTTGACCGATTGAATGTTGATAAATACCAGGAGTTTAAGTATTCAGCAGTTGAAACTGACCCTGCCCAGGAGCATGCTTTGAAGAGTTTAGGCAGCAGTTCTAAGCTTATAATACACGGACCACCTGGAACAGGTAAGAGCCAGACTCTGACTGCTATAATTGTAAATGCCCTTTTCAATGAAGCAAAATGTCTTGTAGTATGCGAAAAAAGAACTGCCCTTGAAGTAATTCTAAAGAATTTAACTTCGCTGGGACTAGGAAGCCTTTGCGGATTGATTGAAGATGTGAATCGGGACAGAAAAAAAATCATAGATGCTGTCCGTGACACAAGTACCGGAGTAAGGCCTGTCAGAAGGAGTATTCTTGATAACATTTTCAGCGAAACTGATGAAGCCGCTATATTGATCAATAAAAATCATAGTTTCTACAGTAAGTTTCTTCTCAATGATTTGACCTGGGGTGACCTGGTTGGCAAGTTTATGAAAGAAAAGGGACAGGATGAAAGCTATCTGACATTATACAATGAATTAAAGAACCTGAATATTGATTTTGAATCAGAAAGTATTTCTGAATTATACAATTCAACTCTTAACTGTATTAAAAGGAACAGAAAACTGTTTAAGACGGCCAAATCAGATCTTGATACATTTAAAATACTTAATGATGATGTCTTTACAGAAAGGGCGGCCAGGGATGCTGTTCTGGACCTTGAACAGAGGATTAAGCTGCTCCTTTCAGAAATGCGGAGTCCGCTTGAATTATTGCGTAAACTGAATGATAAGTACTCGGCAGAGATAAGCAGTTATTATTATAAATTTTACAGCAGGTTCAATTCTGCAATTGGAAAGATTCTTGATCTGTTCTATCAGAATTGCGCAGTAAACAGATCATTGTTTACCGATAACACTGGCTGGGCAAATTTCAGGCTGAATATTGTCTCAGTGTTCTCTAAAAAATACAGAAAACTCAAAAGAGAGAAAAAAGAAATTGTGATTCTGTTTAACGGGCTGCGTCAGTTTGAACTGAACGGTTACTTTGAATTTCAGATAGGAGATATAAAAGAAGATCTGTCAGAAATTGAGAACCAACTTAAGGTAATTAGCGATTCACTTGATCGCTGGTATGCCGGAATAAATGATTTTAAAGCCCTGGAAATTGCGAAGTATTCAGCAGTCAGTTTTGATAAATTGGCATTCGGCGATATTGATCTTCTTAATAATGCAGAATCCGCTTCTGAAAAGATACTGGAGAGGATCAATGTTTCAGGTGTAACTGCAGACAGACTGAAATTTGAAAGCAATTCAATTGAATGTAAATTAAATCTGCTCTCAGGTATAGCGTCAGGGCTTGAGCATATAGTAAAGGATATAAACTTGCTGTATGATTTTTCTTACTGGCGTATTGATTACCTGGCCTGCAATGAAGAAGCAAGGAAAATCATAGATAAATTAATTGAAATTGGTGATGAAAACTGGGTGTTTTCCGCGGATATTTATTTCATATTCAATATACTTGTTGCAAATGAAAAGAACATTCACTTAAGGGATGATAGTTTATTTGAGGAAATTACCGGCAACATGAGTAAGATCAATGAATTCCAGATTGATATAATACTGGATTACTGGATGAAACGTCAGACATTATCTTCAGAGAAATTTGAAAATAGAACAGGCATAAACATTAATGCATTATATAATAAATCGCGAAACAGCAGGTATCAAAAGAGGAATTCCCTGAGAAAAATAATCGCTGCAGATCACGACTTATTTACAGATCACTTTCCGGTTATGCTTGTTAACCCTGTGGTGTGCAGTAGTTTATTTGAAATGCGGGAAGGATTGTTTGACCTTGTTATCTTTGATGAAGCAAGTCAGTTAAGGGTAGAAGATGTATATGCCGCAAAACTGAGGGGTAAACACCGTGTTGTCTCTGGTGATGAAAACCAAATGCCGCCTTCAAGTTATTTCGCATCTTCTCAACTGTTGATTGAAGGTGATGTAATGAATGAAGATGAAGAAGAAGCAGAAATTACAACAGATCCCAGGAATCTGGCTGATGCTGAATCACTTCTCGAATTTGCTATACGCAGAGGTTATGTAGAATCATTCCTGGATATTCATTACCGTTCAAAACATCCTGATCTTATCGATTTTTCCAATGCCGCATTTTATGATTCCAGACTGAGCCCGATGCCTCCTGTGAACAGCTATAAGGCAATGAGATACTTCAATGTTTGCGGCATTTATGATCAGACTCAAGGGGTAAACAAACAGGAAGCTGAAAAGGTTATCAGCCTCATCAATGACCTAATTATTCCTGAAAAAGGTGAAAACAACCCGAGTATTGGGGTTGCGACATTCAATATTTTTCAGAGGAATTATATACTCGATATGATCAATTTTGCTGCAAATAATGACAGCGGATTTGCTCAGAAGGTCAGCATAATCAGAAACAAAACTTCAGAGCCTTTTTTTGTTAAGAATCTCGAAAATATTCAGGGGGATGAACGTGATATAATTATCATTTCAACAACTTTTGGAAAGCGTGCTGATGGGAGTTTCCTGCAGAATTATGGACCAATTAACCAGGAAAAAGGATTCCGTTTACTTAATGTTATAATAACAAGGGCCAAACATATGATGGTGGTGTGTACTTCCATACCGGATGACTATATCAGAGAATATCCCGCTTTGCTCGCATCATCCGGAAACAGAGGTAAAGGGGTGTTTTATGCTTACCTGGCTTATGCAAGATCAATAGAAGAATATGACCCAAAAAGCAGGCAGGCTGTTATTGAACAGCTAAGATCAAATTCTGAAAGTAAGGAACACAGTGTTAACCCTGGTACCAATACCCTGTTTGAATACGAAGTATGTAATTGCATCCGTTCTCATATTCCTTCAGATAGGGTTGTAATGAATTACTCAACCGGGGGATTTCTTATCGATATTGCTGTTCTACCTGCTGAAAAATCAGGCAAAATCATTGCTATCGAGTGCGACGGAAGTTCCTTTCATAATTCAGCGGAGGCTTATGCCTGGGATATTTTCAGAGGAAAGTATCTTGAGAAATTCGGAATGAAATTCATACGCATCTGGTCTGTTAAATGGTGGAACAACCATGAACGCGAGCTGGAGCGGCTTTTGGAGTTCATAAATAATGCGGCATGAATCAGCATAAAGATGTTTAAATTGCCTATAATAATCAGTAATTTTGCTGAAACAATTAAATAATTTTTCTAAATGTTAAAGAAATTTACAACGCTTTACAGGCATATTATTGATGAAGAACGCAAATATCCGGATGCTACCGGCGAGCTGAGCGACCTGCTGGCTGATATTGCTCTTGCATGCAAAGTTATATCACTTGAAGTGAATCGTGCAGGATTGATTGATCTGATGGGAGTAACCGGAACAGAAAATGTTCATGGTGAGCAGGTGAAGAAGCTTGATGAATATGCGCATGATACACTGGTCAGAGCTATGGAAGTCAGCGGTCATTTATGCGCAATAGCCTCGGAAGAAAGTGAAGACTTTATTCCTGTAAAAGAAAAATTTATGGGTGAGCGACCTTTGAGTAAATATATAATTCACTTCGATCCTCTTGACGGTTCTTCAAATATAGATGCAAATATTAGTATTGGCACAATTTTTTCGATTTACCGGAGAAGATCTGAGAGCGGCCCCGGTACGCTTGAAGACTGCCTGCAGCAGGGGACGAACCAGGTTGCAGCCGGTTATATTATTTATGGTTCAAGTACAATAATGGTTTATACTACCGGTAGGGGAGTTCACGGCTTCACACTTGATCCAACTGTTGGTGAATTTTTATTGTTTTATGAAAATATCAGGATACCAAAACGCTCTAAAACATATAGTATTAACGAGGGGAATTATACAAAATGGAGTGCCGGATTACGCAGGTATGTTGATGAACTGAAATCGGATAATAAGTCAGCAGGCAGACCTTATTCAGCCAGATACGTTGGCTCACTGGTTGCAGATTTTCACAGAAACCTTCTGTATGGCGGACTATTCATGTACCCGGGTGATACAAAAAATCCAAACGGCAAACTAAGGCTGCTATACGAAGCCAACCCGCTTGCATTCATTGTCGAACAGGCCGGAGGCAGAGCTTCCAGCGGTTCTCAGAGAATTCTGGATATTGTTCCGTTGAACCTTCACCAGAAAACACCGCTCTTTATAGGCAGCGAGGAAGATGTTCTTGAAGCTGAGAAATATTTAGAACAGGAAATAAGTTGATAAATATCAGTCCCCTAAAAATAAACATCAAAGATTCACGTTATCTTTGCATAAGCTGGGATGATGGGAGTGAATCAATGCTGCAATTGTCTAATTTGCGCAAAAGCTGCCCGTGTGCAAGTTGTGTTGCTGAAAAGGAAAATAAACCGTCAACATATATTCCGCTGCTTTCAACAGCGCAGCTTACTGTAAAAGATATTAAAATGGTCGGGAATTATGCTATACAGATTGTATGGCAGGATGGACACGATACGGGTATCTATACGTTTGATAAGCTTAAAGAAGGAAAGTATTGAGTTGAGCCCCAACAGTAAGATAACTTTATTTAAAGATAGCTGCTTAGAAGCATTTGGAAATAAATTAGATGCGGTTGTACTTACAGGAAGTTACGCAAAAGGTGACTTCACACAACTAAGTGATATTGACATATGGTTGGTCTTTAACTCTATGCAGATTCAGGATGTAAAGAAGACAACCATGTTGATAAAGAATAGAAGTGAGACTCCGGAGTTCAATATTCAGTGTGTTACATCAACAGAACTATTAACGATGCCATTTAAAAAGTGGTTCAGTCCCGTTCAGCTTTTTGTAGATGGCTTTGTGCTCTATGGCAACTTACCGCAATACATTCCATATAATTCCGAAATAAGGAATTATGCGGCCTCAATCGCTGTAGAAGTATATATGAGTGCTCGTCATTACATTTCATCCGGAGAAGACGAAGAGAGCCTTGCCGGCGGAAGATTGCTAAAATGGGTAATTAAACCTTTGAGCTGGGTTTTCAGATATAACGTATTTTTGAGAAGCTCAATTTTCCCAAGGAATTTTGATGATTTACTCAGATTCACAATTGACAAAAAGGAACTTGAGATTATTGAAGTTTATTCGGAAATATTAAATGGGTCTTTCAAAGGATCTTATGTTTCACTGAATGAGTTATGTCACGAAACGGCATTTAAAATATCGAAAATTTAATTAATAAACATATATTATAATGAAAACCAAATTAATTTTGTTATTACTTGTATTTATCGGGATAACTGCGGCTTCCTTTTCACAGGATACGATCTCCTCAAAGGATGCAAAGGACTTTATAGGCGAGACCAAAGTTATACGCGGAATAGTAGCTTCAGTTTTTGTTTCAAACAAAGGAACTGTGCTGATAAATTTTGATGAAGCCTATCCAAATGCCACATTTGTTGCAGTAATTAAACCAGGTAATAATGGAGTCAGCTATGCCGATGTGAAGAAAGGCTCAATACTGACAATAACAGGGAAGATAGAGGAATACAAAGGGAAACCTGAGATCATATTGAACGATCAGTCGCAAATACTCAAAGTAGAGTAAATATTCTGCATTTGAGAAAACTTATATTTATTTCTAGCGGAGTATTGTTTCTGTTAACTGCATCAGGTTTGGTTTTTATGGGTGCAGGTGAAAAAGACAGCATGTTTATTACCTTGTCTGCAGCCGCAGTCCCTTTTTTATTTACTGCGTATTGGAGTTTTTTTTCTGTTTACTTCGAAAAACATTTTAGCCCAACCGCTGAATATTTTACTTATAGCGCCTCAGGCTCTGCGGGTATTGGAGCGTTTTATCACAAAGTGATCGCACTGCCTTTATTCTTAGTTCTCTTTGGTTCAGCTGCCTTATGTATAGCCTGCGCATTTCTTGCATTTGATAGGAGCAGTGAAGATTTCTCAATTATTATACTTGCCATAAGCGTTTTGTACTCCCTTTCAATAACATTGTACTATTCAGCTAAGATAGTCAAGAACTTCCGTAAAGAAGAATATGCTGTTACAGTGAATTCAAAAGACGGGCAGGAAATCAAGATAGCGTTTTTCTTTGCTTCTGTGGCTACACTGGGGTTATTTCCATTGATTTATTTTTTATACAAAACGATAATGAAACAGAAGTAACTTTTTTGAACCTTAGCTCTTTATCACTATCATTGTTAAATCGTCGTGTAATGGTCTCCCCTGGCAGAACTCAATTGCCCTGTTTTGTATTATCTGTACAATTTCTTTGCATGAAAGATCCTTTGAGTCTTTTAAAGATTCAATTATTCTGTCCTGTCCCAGGATTTCGCCTTCCGGATTCATTGCTTCTTCAAGTCCATCGGTGAAAATAGCGATCACAGAGCCCGGCTGAATATGAATCGCTTTTCGTTCATATTTCTGATCCGGCAATACACCTAAAATAAGGCCTGTAGCATCAAGTGTTGTGATACTGCCTTCTGCATCTATCATTACTGGCGGATTGTGTCCGGCGTTGATATAATGAAAAAGTTTCGTAGAAGGTTCCCAAGCCCCTATAAATAGGGTTATGAATTCTGAAGAGGATGTATTCCTGAAAACGTGATTGTTTATTCTGGCTATGAATTCCGAAAAGTCTTCTGTTATTTCAAGGCCAACCCTTATTGAAGCCTGCAGGTTAGCCATTATCATTGCGGCACCGGCTCCCTTCCCGCTGACATCAGCGATCACCATAAACGTGTTGCCTTCATCATTGTTTATCACATCATAATAATCACCTGCAACTTCGTAACATGGGCGTGATTCACCGTAGACTTTCAGTCCGTTTACAGGTGGTATTTCCTGTGGCATTAATCTGCGCTGAATATTACGAGCCATTTCCAGCTCCTTATCCATACGCTTCTTATCAATATAAACCGATTGAAGATTCAGGTTCTGCAGCGCAAGTGCCGTTTGTGCGGAAGCCTGTGTAAGTATATCAAGGTCTTCCGCTGAAAAATCTTCATGGTTCTGTTTCTTGCCAAGGTTCAGTACACCTATTAATTCACCCTGAGATATCATTGGAATTGTAACAGAGATATCATTATCACGGATCCACTCAATTTCGTTTTCATCAACAGTAATCCGGGATCTTTCTGAGATCTCATCCCAGAAGAATTTGTTTCCTCCTCGTATTTTGTGAATAACGCTTTCGTTATCATTGTATCTGAAAGGTATGCTCCCGCTGAATTGCGGGCTAAGTGCAAACGGTATCACAGGAGTTATTCCTATGGTTTTGCTGACCCACGAGCCCAACTCCCTTAGCAGTTCTTTGGACTCGATCTGTCCGGAAATGCTGTTGCTGTATTTTTTTAATGCTTCTGCGTATTTCGTCCTTTCAGGATAAAATGTCTCATCTATCCATGTGAGTATACGCTTGTTGATTGGAGTAAAAGTCAATGACAGCAAAAGAACTGAAATAATTATAACAGTCGGGTCACGGAGATCAAACATACTTACAGAGAGTCTTACGATCACAAAGATTATGAAAAGGTAAACCCCTATGAGGCCTACTGTAACCCCGAATACCCGAACCCTTCGTTTAAGTGCGCTTTCAGTTTCCAGAAGCCTGTTCTGGAAAAATGAATTCAGAAAAGTGAAGGGGATTATTAGTCCGCCTATTTCACAAAGTAAAAATATCAGCAGACTTACAAGCAGCATGTTTGCGCCTATTTGATTTAGCAGAATGAATTGCGAAACGATCACCAAAACCCAGCCTATACCTATTGATATTGAGCCATACTTCACTCCAAACAGCATCAAACGGACCTGGCGTTTTTCCAGGGCTGTATTTACTTTTTTTAGATTTTTTGAAAGCAGTATTACTCCAACGCTCATTTGAATGAACAGCATCAGGAAAATCAGGAATGTAAGTGCGCGGCTGTCAAAATTCATGATTGATGATATTATGATGATCAAAGGCAGAAGAAAAATGAACAGCAGCGAAATGAACTTATTCTTTTCATAGATCCTGTTCCTAAGCGGAAAAGTAGCAAAGAGTAAAACCCAGAAGCTTGGCCCGAGCCACATAATATAAGTAACAAACTCCCTGAGGGTATCAAAATAAAGGTAGTTCTTGATAAATGTATCTGATGAATCACCAACATTAACAGTGGCATACATAAAACTGCCAAAGCAGAAACAGAACAGTGCGATTAAGATTGTTTCAGTTGTATACGGGCTTTTTACAATACCCCAAATTCCAACAAGCAGGTAGGCCATTAACAGAAAAACAGGGACAGTTCTGAATAAAAATACCATTAGTTTTTCAAGCGGCAAAAGGGGGGCAAGTGTAAATTCATAATCAATAACCTGCGGACCCCGCCTTATTGTATAAGTAACCTTTTCTCCAATTATCTTTCGGTTCAGATCACTGCGTATGGCAGAAATATCACTTACCGGCTTTCCATCTATTTTTATGAGTGTATCCCCGGGCTGAAGTCCGGAATTATAGGCAGGATAATCCTCTGATACTGTTGTGATCAGCAGGTAATTGAATTTTTCTGTTTCGTTAATATAGCGGATACCAGTTGAACCGTCCTTATTGATGTTTATGACTGAGACAAATCCCTGCACGGCTGCCATTAGCGCGAAAATTATCAGAAAAATTCCGAGGAACCTTGTCAGGTATGAAATAACCAGCTTTGTAGTAGATACGTCAATCATATAATACAAAAGTAAGGAAATTTAAGTAATTTTCAAGTGTAAATTATTGCAAAGTAAGGGGATAAAAATGTAAATTGATTTTGTTGAAAATTTTGAAGATATTTGTGTTTTATGGTAGTTTTATGATCTTTGGACAGGTAGCTCAGTAGGTAGAGCAACGGCCTGAAAAGCCGTGTGTCGCCGGTTCGATTCCGGCCCTGTCCACATTATTGGAGCAAAAGCTCCTTTTTTGTTTGATTATTTGTTAAAATGAATGTTTAAATATTTCAAAAATATCAAAAACAACAATCTGGTTTGGAAGATTTTGAATGATAAATATTTAAACGGTAATATAGGCAATACAGTTTTAAAAATATCTGAAGACCCGTACAAAGGAAATTGTTTGTTTGTTAAAACTGACAATATTGATGTAAGCAGTCTAATGAAAGAAAAGGAATCAGAAATTTTATCAGATATAAACAAATCGCTGGGTATTACTCTTAGCAAAATTGAAATAGTATAATAAAATATTAAAAATTATATTAGTTTCAGAAGTATAAATCGTATAAGTTTTTCGGGATGTAGCGTAGTCCGGTTATCGCGCCTGCTTTGGGAGCAGGAGGTCGCAGGTTCGAATCCTGCCATCCCGACCAAAAATAGACTCTCTGCTTACATTTTATCAAAAGTGGTAACAAAAGTGGTAACACAACCTTCTATTTCATAACCGAAGTATTAAGGAGGGTGTTCTATTGTTTTTACATAAAAGAAACAAATATTGGTATATTCATTTTGTTGATTATAATGGTAAAAGACAGAAAGTATCTACCAAAACCACAAATCGCTTAATTGCTGAGAAAATACTAAAGGAATTCTCATTAGGCATTAATTCCCCAAATAGTTTTACAAATACTCTAAATTCCCCTAATCAGAATTCAGTTTTTTTAAAAGATTTTTCTAATAGAATTTTAGAATATGCGAATATAAATTTTACTTCGAAAAATTTTGATTTGTATCAAAGAGTTCTCAAGAATCTTTACCAATTGATTGGTAACAAAAACATCTTTGACATCAACTTCAACGATATTGAAAAATACAAAGCTTTAAGAGCTAATGAAGTAAGTAAATCAAGCGTTAATATCGAGTTGAGAACAATTAAAGCTATTTTTAATATTGCAAAAGATAGATGGGAAATTCTGGACAAGAACCCAGCAAAAAATATTCAACAGTTTTCCATCCCAGAAAAAGAAAAATTATCTTTAAATTTTCATGAGGTAAAGGAATTTTTAAATAATGTCGATGATAATAAATTCAAGAATGTTGTGTTATTCGCTCTTAATACAGGATGCAGGGCTTCTGAAATCATAAATCTTGAATGGAATGATATTGACATAAAAAATAGAATTATTACAATTCGAAACAAACCTACTTTTAAGACAAAAACAGGAAGAATTAGGCAAATCCCGATTAATGAACAAGTACTATCTTTACTTAATAATATAATATTAAAGTTTCACAATTGTAACTGTTATGTTTTTCTAAATCAAAAAGGCAACCAATATCGAAGAGACTTCCTGACATATAAATTTAAAAAAACTATTCGGAGATGTAAACTTCCATTGAAATATCATTTCCACTGCTTAAGGCACACTTTTATAACTGCACTTATAAAGCAAAATGTGTCCATAAGCAAGGTAATGAAATTAGCTGGTCATTCTGATGTTGATACAACCCTTGGATACACACATCTAAATGTTGAAGATTTACGGGATTCTGTAAAAATGATACATTTTTGATTATATTTTCGTGATATACAAAATATTGGGCTTATCCTAAATTTTAATTAAAACGGTAAGTCAGATTCCTTTTTATTCTCCTTATATAGAGTAGGTTTAATATAACTTGTAAAAACGTATGAACTATCTGATTCTGAAGTTAAAGTGATAAAATCTAAATCATAGTCCAATTTAATTTTATTTTGAAAAGATTCTAAACTATCTTCATTCATACTCAATATTTTGTGTCTTTCTATCTCAGATTTTGAAATTACGAATGCAAACATATTTTTATATCTTCCATATTCGTATTCATATTTTTCGGGTTCATTCTCGACCAATACTTCTGGTTGATAACTGACCAGTTGAATCTCATACATTTCATCTTTGAAGTTATAACTAATTAAGGAAGGAACCCAAAATATTAATATAGAATATATATCATCAGTAAAATCGTATATGCGACTATCTTTACCAACTAAAAATAAACTTTTATTACTTAGAATACTATTATCAAAATCACTTTCATATCTATTTCTCTTATCACGTCTATTATTTTCCTCAACTAATTTTTCCGCCTCTCTCTTATCAGATTCATCGAGTTTCTCATCCGTCCACCTATCAGAGTCATACTGAATCCTTTCTTCATCATTAAGACTATCCCATATATCCTCATCCTTTATAATTCTTGGATTATCATTGGTTTCAATATCTAAATTTCGATTGTATTCTTCAAATTTCTTTTTTTGTTTTTCTTGGAATATTAAATAATCATTGAAAGATAAATAATTGTTTTCAATTATATCATCAACTTTTAAACCATATGGTTGAATTTCTTCAACATCATAATCCTCTGAATAACAATTCTCATAATAATGTTCCTTAGATTCAGTTAAAAACTCATAATTTAAGAAATTATTTAAAGGTAAATACATTAAAGCTATATATTTTTTATCGATTCTTGTAATTGAATAATTATTGAAATCATTTAAGTGAATGTTAGAAATAATTTGAAATTGGTTATATCTAGTATTATCAAATGAAGATACATCATTCGTAACATTTTTATCCCAAATTTCAATAATTTTATTACTAAGAACTTCATTAATATTCGAAGTATGAAAAATAACTAAATCTAAGACACCGAAATACTCATCTAATTTGCCGTAGAAACATACATTATGTTGATTATTGTCGTATTTTAAATATTTATGCTCTAATTTAATAGCATGGTAATTACTTAAGAAATCTTTACAATAAGCAAATAAGCCTTCATTTTTAAATCCTATATTTAGAAATTGAATACCGATATTACCATAACCTTGAACAATGTTACCAATTCCAGTTGAATCAAATTCATTATTATTCATAATAATATAAGTTAATTATAATAATTTCTAGAAAAATCAATAATAACCTTTCCCAGATATGCAATGCCTTATGCCACCCTTTGGATTTTCCATATCTCCAGAATATCTAGGAATTACATGACAGTGAAAATGCATTACAGTTTGCCCTGCTGGAATACCACAATTCATTCCGATATTATAACCATCTGGCTTAAGTGAACTTTCTATATAACTTTTGGTTTTGATAATCATTTCAGGCAATTCAAGTAACTCCTCTGGAGAAAGTTTGAAAAAATCTTCACTTTCCTTCTTAGAAATAATGATACAATGACCTTTACTTACAGGATATCTATCTTCTAATACAAAGAAATGTTTACCTTCAACTTTCCAGAATTTCGAAGGTATTTTTAGAAAAACTGATTTATCATCCATTATTCAATTTTGTAATTAACTTTTTATAAAAAGGGTCGGATTCTGGAACATATCCTTTGATTCCTCCCCAGTAGTTTAAACCTAATACTTTTTTTACGTTATGATAGTGATATAATAAATTAGATTTACGCTTTTTGGGGCTATCCCCTAGCATCTTTTCAATTTTCAATTTCCATGGATGGTTACTGCCCATAATGTTCTCGTTTCTAGTAGCCAATTTTTCCAAATAATACTCATTTATAAGGCTATCACTTTTACTCATATTGCAGAAACCGTGAGATAAGACTAAATTCCAAACTTCATCATGATTAACTATTTGCCTTGGTAAAACATGGTCAACATGAATATCATCATATGGTATAACTTCACCACAGTAAAAGCAAACATTACCTTGGTATCCTTGTAAAAATGGTATGTTGTTAGTTAATGAAGTTCTTTGATATCCTTTTGATATGTATATGTCTCTAATATTATTAGATAATTCCCAATTATCAGACTTAATCCTAAATGCTCCTTCAAGCAAGCTCCATCGAGACTCTAATTCCTCGTTAAGCTCAACTGAATTATTTTCTGTAATTTCAAATAATGGGTCATGCAAATCCAAATGTTTCCCAAAATCATAATCATAAAATTTATTACCTATCAATGATTTATCTTTGCCAATTGTTTGAAACCTAGGTATAACGTCATTTAGCCCTGTACTGGAAACTAAACAAATTGCTTCATCGTAATCAATCTTCTGAGTACTATAATTTTTTACTATTCTTTCCATGACAGTTAGCCTTGAAGGATTTGCCTGTTGCGGCATATTGCTCGTTTCAAGACGTATGATATATTGCTTTAGAAAAGATTCTGATAGCACTTCCCAGCTAATATTTTGATTTTGATAACTGGACAATTCTATTAAGGATTTGCCTAAAGCAATTTTATAAGTAGCACTATTCAGTCCATATAATATGATTGCTTTCCAAAAGTCAATATTTTCAAAATTCATTATATTATCATGTCAATTTTTGAATCATTTCAGGGTTTTTATTTATTTCAAATATAATAAATAATTATAGTAAGATGTAGTATGATATGATGCTGTTTTTTATAGAATAATTTAGCTATTTTTGCGAAAGGGTAAACTTACTATCTATACTGGGAACCCTAACTTCATCCGATTTATAACATTTAGGGGGCGATTTATAGGAGCAATGAAAACTTAACTTTCGTCATAGGGTGTCTATTGTCTAAAAATAGTTAATAAAAGGATTACAAATGAGCGAAGAAAAAAAAGTAATTTCATATGAAGAACTTTCATTAAGCAATATGTGGCAACTAGAAGCTATGTATAGATTAATGGTTAAAAAAGGATTGATTACAAAAGAAGAATTCGAAGCTGAATTTCTGGAGTTGAAAAAATTGTATGATAAGGAGAATAATAAGTAATTGGAAGTTTTAATTTCTATTTTGCAATATTTCGTTTTGCCAACAACTATTGTAAGTATATTGGGCTATTTTGGAAAAGAAGTAATCAACAATTACCTAAATAGAAGAATGGAGTTGTATAAAACTGAAATTAAAGAAAAATCGTATGAGAACCAATTTAAATTTACTAAATTACATGAAAAAAGGATAATTGTAATAGAAAAATTATTTAAGAAATTAATTGTGTTAGGTAAGGATTTAAAGGATTTTACAGATAGCAAAACTAAGGGCAATTATGATGAAACTAAACTTGATATTCTAGCTGATAATTGGAAGCAGTTTAATGAGTATTTTAAAAAGAATGAGATATACTTTTCGAAAGAGATAACTTTGAAAATATATTTTTTAATTGACTTTATTCAAAGACTTATAAATTCATTTAATGTGCAAATTCTAGATAAATATTTACATTTAGAAATTGAAAAAAGTGGGGATATGACTAAAGAGATTGAAAAAGAGTTCAAGAAAATTAAAAGAGAGCATGATAAAGATGATAATTATTTTGTAAATGAATATATACCAGAGATTGAGAATGAATTAAAAGAAATATTGAGAGGTTTAATTGGAGTGTATTAATATATGATGATATTTCGAATTATATTTATATTAACGCTTACAGTAGTAATACATTCACAAGAGTATTATGTTACGAAAGTTTATGACGGCGACACTTTCCAGATTGATACAGGTGAAAAAGTGCGGCTCTTAGGAATTGATACACCTGAAAAATGGGAAAGT
>JBHEKV010000107.1:0-2668 GCA_041859235.1 Ignavibacteria bacterium
GTGCCTCATAACGCAAAATTCCAGGTTCTCGGCAAGTGTCCTGTATTTTTCTTCGTTGCGGTATATCTCGCTGTTCTTTTCGTGAAGAGCCCTGAAATATTTTAGAAGTAAAAAGTATAATAAAACTGAAGTTACTGTAACAAACACCATACCTTTTAGCACATCCAGGAGGAATTCGTTAAATGAATTTTGGTGATTGAAAATCTGGATAAGATCTGTCGCTAATATCCATAGCGCGCTTATCAAGAAATATAATGCGCTTATTCTGAGAGCGTGTTTTGCAGGGTTCAGATCGTGTTTAATGTTTTTGGAACTCATGCATATTTCATAAAAGTTCACCCGCTATTTCGGGAAAATACGCTCACAAATTAATAAAACACAACATTATACAATATGAGTGTAATCATTTGGTTTTATGATTTTTATCTCAGGAGTGCTCAATTGTGCACTAAATCGAGGTTCTAAGAAATAAAAAAAGACGGGGTTTAATCCGTCTTTTTAAAAAATATCTATTCTTTCTTAATTCTAAGTGCTAAATATTATTACTTTTTCGCTTGTGCCTATTCACTTTTCATTTTTTTGCCTTTTCACTTTTGCCTTTTACCTTAAACACTACGGTCTTGCTTCTACATAATAAATATCATTTCCTTTTGAAGCAATAAAAGTCAAAACGCCCTCTTTAACAACAGCATCTGTGTAAGCTGAATATGTATCGCCCAGTTTTTTGTTGTTCACATATAATGTATAATCATAAATGTATGAACCTTTATCCCGCATATTGCCTGCAAAATAAACCAGCTTGCCGTTCACATATTTCAGATCTATGATATTATCAAAATCTTTGCTTTCGCCTTTGTTGGTATATACTTTGTACAGGTATGTATAATTTGTTTTATCAATAAGTTCACCTGCCATATAAGCATAGCCGCTCTTACCTTCGGTAAGGATGATAGAATTGCTCTTCCAGTCAGCGGTGTTAACCGTGTTATATGGACCGAATTCTTCATCATCAATTATTACATAGCTCTTATCCGGAATATTCTTATCGTAGTTGCCGTACTTTACTCCAATGTAAGCTATTTTACCATTTGGCATAAACTTAGCTTCGCTTATGTAATCATACAGCCCTGAAATAACTTCATTATTGTTAACAACAAAATATTTATTGTTCTTATCTGAAGCAACAAACATAAGCTCGCCCTTTGGCCCGAAAACCGGGCTGGTAATTGATGAATACTCTTTCCCTTTTTTGCCGTCTATTACAAGGCTGCTGCTCCACACTGTTGACCCGTCCTTGCCCGGTTTCTCTCCTGAGATTATGTAATACAGCTTACCCTGGGGTGTGAACGCGTAATTGTATATACTTCCGTCAACAGTATTTATCGCTTCGCTGCCGCGCATAAGTGTTGAGCGGTATTTGTATTCACCGGTTGAATCCTGCCCAACGTACATCGGGCTGCCGTCAGTATCAAAATCAATCGGACCGTATATCCAGTCAAAGGACTTGTATTCTTTATCTCCCATTACCACAAAAGTATTGCCCCTCGTTTCATAAAACTTACCCTGTGATTTTGCTATATAACATGGCTCATCCTTCTGGTTGAACTTCAGGTCATACCATGTAATATCACTGTAATGTTTCTGCTCCTTATCGCCGATAACAAGAAATGTTTCATTGGCAAGCGAAGCAATATAATATACGCTGCCGCTTTTTGTGAATCCGACATAACCAAGAGGCTCGCCTTCTGAGTAGCCATCAGGTGTATACGCCAGCCTGATATCATCATATGCTTTGCTCTTTGATATTTCTCCGGTATTTGTATTGTACTGAACCATATAATTTCTATCGCCATCTTTTGCGGCGTAATAAAGAATGTTATCCTTCATCACCCAGCCATCGGCAACATAATCGTATTCTGCAATTACTTCATTATTCTTAAGCACTGAATACCTGTAAACAGTATCGGTGATATTTTCACTTCCTATAATGTATGAATTTCCGGCACCATCAAATACTGCATTATAGGTCATTGCATAATTGAATTGCTTTGAGTTACCCTTTGGTGTAATAATAGTGTATTTGGTACTGATAGTATCATACGCCGCGTAAGCCCAGCCGCCGGTTGCCGCATCATATTTAAGTGAATACGCGTCAACCTGTCCGTTGATAGCCGGAATGCCGGTTATCAGCTTCTGGTTAATTGTCTGCGAATTGATCGAAACAGAAAAGCAAAACAAAGCAAAAATCAGTAAAACTGAACTTCTTTTCATATATTTATGTAAATTTATTGTTTTAGTTATACAAAGATACTTAAAGAAATATCATCCGCCAATCTAATAAAGATGAAACAACATGGAAAAAAACAGCCGTTTGTTTCAACTTTCTGCTTCATGAAAATGATATAGAAAACACCGTTTTTCGCGTTAATCTGCACTTTACAGAAAAAAACGCGGCAGGCCCCAAGACCCGCCACGCTGAATTTAAGCTCTTAAATCCTGTAATATCCTGCCTGTTATTTATCCTTAAGCATTCTTAAATACCCTGATGCTATTGGATCACCGTTTTTCTTTACAGCGCTTACTTTATATTTGCCGGGCTCAGGGAAGAATATATCAGCGAAGAAAATATAATCCCAGCTTGCCTGCACATCAAACGGTTCATTTGATA
>JBHEKV010000212.1:0-2790 GCA_041859235.1 Ignavibacteria bacterium
TATAATTCCGTTAGACTCGCCGCAGGTGTTGATATCACTCCGCCTTCAATTAATCATACAAATGCAGCAAGCAATAACAGTACATACCAAACTGTTTTGACGGCAAACATTACAGACCATGACGGAGCATCAGTTCCAAATACGGGAAGCAATATGCCAATGGTGATCTACCGTTCAAACAAAAACAATGCCGGGTGGAGCGCTTTTGATTCAGCTTACGCTGTATCATACTCAGGCAATGATTTTTACTTTAACATTCCGTGTTTTGGATGGGAAACTGAAGTACAGTATTACTTAAAAGCCACCGATTTTTCAGGCAACATCGCTTATTTTCCCAAAGGCGCGCCAAATACTTTCTGGCTGTGTTATTACGCCATTGGAAGCTTAACAGAATCTACCGGCAAGGTTTCGGCATGGAGCCCCCCTGATGGCGGCGCGGGAATATCGGCAGGTGTGTCATTTTCAAGCTTCAAAATTCTTAATACCAAAGTAAGGATATATTTAAGGCACACATGGGTAAGCGATAATATTCTGTATCTGTGGTCACCCATAACAGATAATAACAATAACAGGAAATGCCTGTTCTCCGAAAACGGTTCCTCGCTTGATAATATCACCGGCGCTTATGTTTCAGATTCAGCTTCGCAATACTGGTACCAGGGAACTCCGCCTTATACAAACGGAACGTATTACCCTGAGATTACCATGCGCGGATATAACGGCACCAATGCAAGCGGCAGCTGGAAATTTGTCAATTATGATGTGGCTTCAGGTGATGCCCCTGTTTATGACAGTTTGAGGATCACATTTGTAAGAACTATCGGCACGCTGAGTTCTGCCGCACGCGTTAACAGCAGCGCAGATACTACAATTGATTTCGGGATAATACCCCAGAGCTCCTTTGTAGATAAGAATTTTTATTTAAAGAATTCCGGTACGGCTAACTTAACAGTTAGCGCTGTAAATTTCACCGGGTCATACTCAGCAAACTTCACACTGCTCACTTCACTTCCGGGCGCAATTGCGCCAAATGATAGCGCGCTCTTTACGGTTAGAGCAACTAATGCTTTTGGATTGATGAAAAACAGCGGAAACGCTCCCCAGTTTGACGCAACTAATGGTTTTATGGTCTTATCAACCAACGACCCATCAAAACCGAACTTAAGTGTATCGCTCATTACTGATTATGCTCTGCCGGTTACTTTAGCTTCGTTTGACGCTTTTTCTCAGAAGAAGGATGTTAAACTATTGTGGAGCACATCCGAAGAGATAAATAACGCTGGATTTGAAATTCAGAGACAGGCAGTTGATAAAGCAGGTAATGCTTCGGAGTGGATAAAAGCAGGTTTTGTTGATGGAGCAGGTAATTCAAATGAAACAAGAAATTATTCATTCCTCGATGTAAAACCCGGCAACGGTAAATTCAATTACAGGCTAAAGCAGATCGATCTCAACGGTAACTATGAACTTTTCAATGCTCCGAATACTGTTGAAATTGGCAGGCCCGCAAATTATGATCTGTCACAGAACTATCCCAATCCTTCAAACCCTGTATCAAAAATTGATTACCAATTACCCGAAGATGCAAATGTGAATATATCCGTTTATGATTTAACCGGCAGACTTGTTAAGACACTTGTAAATTCTAAAATGGATGCGGGATATTACACCGCAATATTTGACGGCACAAATATTGCAAGCGGAATCTATATATACCGCATAAATGTTAATGGCAGCGGTGTTAACTTCACATCTGTAAAAAAACTCGTTTTGATAAAGTAATTATCATTATTTTACAGAGCATCTGGTTTTAATTTAATAATACCGGTAAATTGCCCAAAAGCTGAAAATTCTCTGAATTTTCAGCTTTTTTGTTATTCTAAATCCCCTTCCAGTGTTAATTTATGAGATAATTCGTTTTTTCCGTTCTGATTTTGAAAGCTAAATTGCATCATTAAAATTAAATGAACAATAAACTAACTCAATTAAACAAACAACTCAATTAAACAAAGGAAACAAAATGAAAAAGCTTTTATTTTTAACAGCATTATTATTTATCGGTATCACATCTTATTCACAGACCTATCAGAAATCATTTGCATCACTGGGCGGCGTAATTTCAATTCCCGTTGGTGATATTTCAGACGCATGGGGCGTTGGCTTCAATATTCACGGCAATGCGGGATATGTATTCCACGAAAATATTGCAGCAAGGGTTGACCTTCAGTACAACACTTTTCCTTATAAGGAATCAGGCGACTACTCAGGCTACAGTCTCAAATCAACTTCAATTATGGGTGACGTAATGGTGGGCAAGTTTGATAAGGAAGCTGATATTAAGCCGTACGGACTTGTTGGAATGGGTCTTTACTTAAACAGCGTAAGTGATATGAAATACCAGGGTGTAACCTATTTCCGCGGAGACAGCGAAACCAATTTCGGAATGAAATTCGGCGGCGGTGTTGCGTTCAAAGTATCACCAAAACTTTCACTCTTCGGTGAAACCAGCTTCAACATCATCTTCGGTGAAGGTACAGCAAATTACCTGCCTATAAAAGCGGGTGCTACAATTAACTTTTAATTAATAAGTATATTGTTGGTGAACTTAGAAACAAGTCAAGAAACACCAACAAAGGAAAAATAAAATAAAAAAAATGAATAACCAATTAACAGAAGTTCTGAAAGAGTCATACAGAGAAGCAAAAACAGGTTTTCCGTATAAGAATATTAAAGATGTTACTTTCGTTGAAGTAAAAAACATCATGCCATACGGAAAAGAATTGGCAGTAT
>JBHEKV010000078.1:0-27892 GCA_041859235.1 Ignavibacteria bacterium
CGTTGTTGGTGTTTTCACCAACAACTCAATAATTGTTAATTGAATTATGATTTTA
Organism: Ignavibacteria bacterium; assembly: GCA_041859235.1. GTDB lineage: Bacteria > Bacteroidota > Ignavibacteria > Tepidaquicellales > OLB5 > OLB5. The sequence goes on from JBHEKV010000078.1 coordinate 56, forward strand.
CCATATCAAAATAAATATCCAAAGATCCACGATTCAGTGCTTGTTGCCGAAGGCGCTCATGTAATTGGCGATGTTGAAATTGGCAAAGATTCCAGTATATGGTTTAACACGGTCGTTAGAGGCGATGTTAATTACATCAGAATAGGTGAGCGGACCAATATTCAGGACCTCTCTATGGTACATGTTACCTATAAGAAATTCCCGACATTCATCGGGAATGATATTTCCATCGGTCATAGTGCCGTTATCCACGGCTGTAGAATTGATGATTTTGTTCTAATAGGTATCGGAGCCAAATTACTTGATAATTGCCATGTGAACTCGTTTTCGCTTGTTGCAGCGGGTTCAGTAGTAAAAGAAGGTTTTGAAGTACCTGAAGGCACTTTGGTGGCAGGTGTACCTGCAAAAATTATCAGGGAGTTGAAGCCGGAAGAAGTTGAAAAAATACGCCAAAATGCTAAAAATTACCTCTTTTATTGCGGGCAGTACAAAGAATTCAATAAAGGGCACGGATTTCAAGAAATTTTGCCACTTGACAAATAATAATTTTCTGTATATTTTTAAGTGTCGTAAAATAAGAAGTTTTGACAGGATGTTAATGTTACACTTTAATTTTGTATAATTTAAGTTTAGTTTTATTGCCTAAGGTTAAGAAAAAAGACACTAAATCGTTAATTTTGATAAATAATTTACACCCGTCTTATAAGCTTCCATTTTCTCATAATAATGTCAGGGAATCGGTATCTAAAGTAATGGATGGAGAGGATTGCCGTTTTAATGAAATTACTGTAAATTTCGTTAATGATAGTGCGATCAGAAAGATAAATCTGGAATATTTGGGTCATAACTATGATACGGATATCATTACTTTCCCTTACAATGATAAAAGCAATGAAATTGAAGGCGAACTTTTCATTTCTCTTGATACCGTAAAGAAAAACGGCAAATTCTACGGTTCGGGATACAAAATGGAACTCAGACGTGTTATAATACATGGGTGCCTGCATTTGGCCGGATACAAAGATGCAAAAAATAAGCAAAAGGAACTGATTAGGAGCAAAGAAGATTTCTATCTTAGCTGATAAAAGGGATAATTGTATTTAATAGAATCAAAAAAGGGGAAAGATACATTTAATGTTATACGAGAAGATAATAGAAATTATCGTATATCTGCTCAGTGAGCTGAAGAATAACAAACAGCTTGCTGAAGTTGATATGGATAATCTCGCAAATCTTGGTTACACACAGAACGAGATAAATACAGCTTTCAGCTGGGTTTATTCCAAGATCTATGCGGGTGAAAAGATATTTCTTGATCCAAAATCCGATACACGTTCACAGCGTTTTCTTCATGATGCTGAACAGAATATTGTAAGCGCAGAAGGATACGGTTACCTGGTTCAGCTCAAAGAACTTGGGCTCATAAACAATATGGATATAGATCTTATCATCGATAAGATAATGGTATCAAGCTACAATAACGTGTCAAAAGAAGATATGAAATCAATAATAGCTTCATACCTGCTGGATATTGATGAAATGAATGATACGAACAGCAGGGTTATGATAAACATAAATGACACTATTCATTAACACAGAATCACTAATAGAAAAGTAAAAGAACAGGCAATATAGAATAAATGGCAAAATCACTGGTAATTGTTGAGTCACCTTCAAAAGCGAAAACAATAAATAAGTATCTTGGAAAAGGATACAAAGTTATCGCTTCTGTAGGTCATATTAAAAATCTGCCGAAAAGTAAGATCAGCGTGGATTTTGAAAATGGCTATGAACTTACTTACGAAACTATTCCGGGTAAGGAAAAGGTAATTGATGAGATGAAGGAGCTTTCCGAAGGGGCTGATAAGATATTCATAGCGACAGATCCTGACCGCGAAGGCGAAGCCATCGCATTTGATATTGCCGAAGAGGTTAAGGGGAAGAATTCGAATATATACCGCGTACTTTTTAACGAGATCACCAAAAAAGGGGTGGAAGAAGGCATCAATAATCCGCTGCAGATAGATGAGAAGCTTGTCAGCTCTCAGCAGGCACGCAGGGCTTTGGATAGGATCGTAGGATATAAGGTAAGTCCTTTCTTATGGAAAGTTGTATATTACGGACTTTCCGCCGGAAGAGTACAGTCAGTTGCACTTCGCCTGATATGTGACCGCGAAGAGGAAATAAGGAACTTTGTTCCGGTAGAATACTGGAGCATACTTGCCAACTTCAGTGATAGAGACAAGAACAAAGTGTTTGAATCCAAGCTTATCTCTCAGAACGAAACTTCATTTAAATTCAACGGTGATAGCCCGAAGATAAATGATGAATCACAGGCAAATGAGATCATCAAAGACCTTAATTCAAAGTTATTCAAAGTATCGGATATAATAAAGAAAGAAGTGAAGCGGAATCCATACCCGCCTTTTACAACTTCTTCGCTTCAGCAGGATTCATCGGTAAGACTTCGCTTTGCACCCAAGAAAACAATGATGCTTGCCCAGAAACTGTATGAAGGTATAGATATCGGCGAAGAAGGATTAACAGGTCTTATTACATATATGAGAACTGACTCCACACGTTTGAGCGAAGATGCTGTGGCAGAAGCAAGGGGATACATCAAAGAAACTTTCGGTAAAGAGTTTTTACCAAAAGATCCAAAAGTATACTCAAAGAAGAAGGAAAACACCCAGGATGCCCATGAGGCTATCAGGCCAACATCAGTCTGGCGCACTCCTGAAAGCCTTAAAGCAGATCTGACCCCTGACCTTTTGAGACTGTATGACCTTATCTGGAAAAGGTTCGTAGCCTGCCAGATGCAGAATTCAGTAAGCGATCAGATCACACTGTTGATCGATTCGTTCTCAGAATCAGAGAATGGCAAGAAGATGAATACTTACCAATTCCGAACAACGGATTCGACCATAAAGTTCAAAGGCTTCCTTGCGTTATACGATGATGTGTTTGAAGAAGAAGCCGAAGATACAGAGGATGAATTCGCGATTCCTGAAGGTATAGAAATTGGTGACCTGCTAGATATGAAAGAGATCTTTAAGAAGCAGCATTTCACCAATCCGCCTCCAAGATACACTGAGAGCAGCCTCATAAAGCAGCTTGATAATCTTGGTATCGGCAGACCTTCCACGTATGCGCTGATTGTTTCTACAATTATAAACAGGACATATTGTGACCTGAAAGAAAGAAAACTTTACGCTACTGAGCTTGGCGAGACGGTTAACAGGCTTCTTGCTTCACATTTTTCTGATGTGATAAGCGTTAAGTTTACCGCGCTGATGGAAGAAGAACTTGATAAGATCGCCGAAGGCGACTTAACTTACAGGAAAGTTCTGGATGATTTTTACCTTCCGTTTAATCTTGATCTTGAATTCCTTAACAAGAAAACCAAAGAGATCAAAGAATCGCTTATAGAACATACTGATATAGTCTGCGATAAGTGCGGCGGTGCGATGCTCATTAAATGGGGCAGGAACGGGCGCTTCCTTTCATGCAGCAAATATCCAAAGTGCAAAAACGCGCAGCCGCTTCCGGGTGAGCAGGAAGAGCACCAGGAGCTTGCCGAAGGCAAGTTCTGCGGAGTTTGCAGCGCGCCGATGGTGGTAAAATCCAGCAAGTACGGCAAATTCCTTGGCTGTTCAAGGTACCCGGAGTGCAAAAACATTCAGCCAATCACACTGGGCATTAAGTGTCCAAAATGCAAAGAAGGCGAAGTGCTGGCTCGCAAGGCCCTTAAATCCAAAAAAGTTTTCTATGGCTGCACAAGGTACCCTGATTGTGATTTCATATCCAACAGCAAACCGCGTGAAACCAAATGTGAAATGTGCGGCAGCACTTACATGCTTGAAAAGTATTCCAAGAAAAAGGGTGAGTATCTTGAGTGTCCCGAGTGCAAACACAAAGTTGAGCTTGAATCAAAAGATGCCGTTGAAACTTCGGGATAATTTCTTTATTTTGCAGTTCAACTTCATCCGAACTAAAAAATGAAAAGACGAAATTTTATTAAATGCTGCTCTATGGCTGTGCCGGGAGCAGTTTTTGCTAATTCTATAGGGGGTAATGTATTGGGCGCCACAAATGAAATTTCTGTGCCCAGGCACAGAATGTATGATGATGATTATATAAAAAAGGTTGCAGATACTGTTCTTTTTACCGCCAAAAACAGCGGGGCTTCGTATTCTGATTTCAGATTAAGTAACTTTCGCTCGCAGAATGTTTCAACCCGTGAGCAGGTAATACAATCAATTAGGGATAACGAGAATTTTGGGTTTGCAGTAAGAGTTATAATTGATGGAACATGGGGATTTGCTGCCAGCAGCACTTTCAGTGAAGATGAGGCTGTGAGGATAACAAAAATTGCCTGCGAGACCGCAAAAGCGAATAAACGCATTCAGACTAATAGAGTAGAACTGGTTCCAACCCCTTCCTATAATGAAACATGGACAACCCCGATAAAGAAAAACGCCTTTGAAGTATCAATTGATGATAAGGTAAATTTCCTTTTTAATATCAACGAAAAAGCAAAGAATCTTGGCGCGGATTTCTGCAGCTCATTTATTTGGGCGGTTAATGAATGGAAATACTTCGCTTCATCCGAAGGTTCATACATAAAGCAGGACCTGCACAGGTTATGGTCGGCTTTTGACCTGACCGTGGTTGATAAAGAAACCGGAAATTTTGAATCACGTGATTCATTTACCGTTCCAATTGGCAAGGGATATGAGTATGTTGAAGAGTATGATTACATGAAAGATCTTGAAGAAGCTGTTGAACATACCAAGATGAAACATAAGGCTCCTTCAGTTCAGCCGGCAAAACGTGATATAATTTTAGATTCTAACCACTTGTGGCTGACTATACATGAATCATGCGGGCACCCTACTGAGCTTGACAGGGCCCTTGGCTATGAGGCAAATTACGCAGGTACTAGCTTCATGACACCGGACAAACTGAACAAGCTTCAATACGGAAGCAATGTAATTAACATTAAGGGTGATAGAACACAGAAAGACGGACTTGCTACCCGCGGATTTGATGATGACGGCGTTAAAACAACCGAATGGGATATTATTAAAGAAGGTAAATTTGTTGGCTACCAAACCACCCGCGAAATGGCTAAGTTTATTGGTGAGGGCGCTTCCAACGGGTGCGCATATGCTGATAGCTGGGATCACTTCCCGATACAAAGAATGCCGAATGTTTCACTTCAGCCGGGTAAAAATAAGCTCTCACTTGCCGATCTTATCGCGGATACAGAAGACGCCATATTTATAAAAGGCAGCGGAAGCTGGTCAATTGATATGCAGAGATATAATTTTCAGTTCACCGGACAGGAGTTCTGGGAAATAAAAAATGGTAAAATTACAGGTATGCTTAAAGACGTTGCCTACCAGGGAAATACTGTTGACCTGTGGAATTCATGCGACGCCGTGTGCGATGAAACGGAATACAGGCTTGGAGGTTCCTTTTTCTGCGGAAAAGGAGAGCCCGGACAGGTCTCTCCCGTGAGCCATGGCTCTTCGCCGGCAAGATTCAGAAAGGTAAATATATTGAATACATCCAAGGAGGCAGGAAATTGATACTAAGCGAAAACGAAGCTAAAAACTTACTTACTAAAGTACTTTCAAACTCTAAGGCTGATTCTGCGGCAGCGACACTTGAAGGAAATAATACTTATAACATAAGGTTTGCACGCAATTCAATTTCAACCAACGGCTTTTCAGACGGTCTTTCGGTTTCTATTACAAGCAGCTTCGGCAAGAGATCAGGTTCTGTTTCAACAAATAAGTTTGATGACGCTTCAATTAAAGAAGCTGTAAAGAAATCAGAAGATATTGCAAAGGTATCACCTGAAAACAAAGAATTCATGCCGCCTCTTGGAGCGCAGAATTATACTCCGGCCAGTAATTTTTCATCAGAAACCGAAAACCTGACCGGAGAAAAGAGATCCGATAAGATTGCATATATCATAGAGCAGGCTACCGCGAATAATGTTACTTCAGCCGGATATATGGAAGATGGCACCGCGTTTTACGCGATAATGAATACTAACGGTTTGTTTGCCTACAATAAAAGTTCAATGGCAAAACTTTCATCAACTATACGCACAAATGATGGTACAGGCTCCGGCAGATTTGAAAAGAACTATGTTGATGTAAATAAAATAGACGGAAAAAAGCTCGCTGATTGGGCAATTAGCCGCTCAAAACTTTCTGTTAACCCGCAGGAAATTAAACCGGGCAGGTACACGGTCATTCTGGAACCGGCAGCGGCCGCGGATATGTTGAGTTTATGCATAAATTTTATGGGTTCACGCTGGGCTGATGAGGGCAGAAGCTACTTCTCCAAAAAGGGGGGCGGTACAATTATTGGCGAAACAATAGCCGACTCAAAACTCAATATTTATTCAGACCCCAACGACGAGGCGGCCCCATCTTCACCTTTTTCTGAAAGCGGTGAGTCTCAGCAGAAACTGGTTTGGTTCGAAAACGGTACTTTAAGGAATCTCCACCGTAACCGATTTTGGGCTGAAAAGACATCGCAGCCTTCAGTCCCGTACCCTTCAAATATAATTATGCAGGGCGGCACCAAATCGGTTGAGCAGCTTATAGCTGAATCTGATGATGCTATACTTGTAACTAGGTTCTGGTATATCAGGACGGTTGACCCCAGAACAATGCTTTTCACGGGGCTGACCCGTGACGGAGTATTTGAAGTGAAAAACGGGAAGATTACCAGGCCTGTAAAGAACTTCAGGTTCAACGAAAGCCCGATGAATATTTTTAAGAACATAATTGAGCTTGGCGCACCTGAAAAGGCTGTTGGAAGCGAAACAGGTGACTACCCGATAGTTGTACCCGCAATCAAGGCTGCCAATTTTAATTTTTCAAGTCTTTCTGATGCGATATAGATTACGGTAATGAATTTAATCCATGCAATAGATAAATTTTCTGCATACCTTATAAACGAAAAGAACTATTCTAAACATACTCTTATGAATTATATCAAGGATCTGAACGACCTATACAGCTTCATAGCCAAAAGTCTTGAAGATAATACGCCCAGGATCGAGCTAAAGTATATTGATGAAGCAACGCTTAAAAGTTTCATAGCAGGCTTTGTGCTCAATAAAGAACCCAAATATTCGAAACGTACCATATCCAGAAAAATTTCGACCCTTAAATCATTCTACAAATTTCTTAACAGAAAAAAACTTTACGCAGAAAATCCTTCCCGCAATCTTGTATTTCCGAAACTGGGGCGGAATCTGCCAACAGTCATAGAAGAAACCTCTTTAACAGGACTCCTGAATTCAAATACGTTCGGCAAAGATATTTGGGGTGAGCGTGACAGGGCGATTATTGAGCTTTTATACAGCTCCGGTATCCGCCTGAATGAGCTTATAGAGCTAACAATTGATAAAATAGATCTCGATAATTACACTATCCGCGTAAAAGGTAAAGGCAGGAAGGAGCGAATCATTCCCGTTGGAGCAGTTGCGGTAGGTGCAATATCATCATACCTCGAAAAGCGTGATGTTTACTTTGCCGAAAAAGGTGTTGAGTACAATAATGGAGTGATATTTAATGCTAAAAACGGTAAGAAGCTCTACCCAGCACTTATGAACCGTATCACAACTAAATATATTTCAAAAATATCTGAGATTAAGAAGAAATCACCCCACGTTTTACGCCATTCATTTGCTACCCATTTACTCGATCACGGCGCTGATATCAGGGCTGTTAAGGACCTGCTGGGGCACTCCAGCTTAAGCACAACGCAGGTATATACCCACGTTTCGGTTGATAGGCTCAAGAAAGTGTATCAGAAGTCACATCCGAAGGGGTAAAGATTTGATGATTAAAGGAATCACATATAACAAAATAGAAATTTCTGAAAGTAAACTTATTAGTTACTTGTTGAATAAGAATCATAGTGTAGGTGCTCATAAAGCCATTTATTTCGAAAAATTGGGTTACGATGTGAACAATTGGCAAATCTTAAGAGAATCTTTGCTAGAACATCTTGAAACATCAGAAAATGTTGATATCCTTGAAAACCAGTTTGGTGTGAAAATTGTTATAATCAATAAGCTTAAATGTATAAATGGCAAGGAACCAGAAATAAAATCAGTTTGGTTTATTGAAAATAAGGAAATAATACTTAAATTTGTAACAGCATATCCTGAAAAGTAATGATAAAAGAGCTAGATAGAATAATATTGACCCGTGATATCCCTGAAAATAATCTCAAAAAAGGTGATTTAGGGATTGTAGTTATGGTTCATGCCAATTCAAAAGGATTTGAAGTTGAATTTTCAACTTTAGACGGAATCACAATTTCCGTAGTAACTCTAAATTCTGAGGATGTTCGTGAGATCAGAAAGCACGAAATAGCCCATGCCAGAGTAATTTAATGTTCAACTGCTCCCGGTTACTTTTCGCATACATTTCATTAATCCCTATTTATTGTTAAATTTGTAAAATTCGTAAATTTTTAATGGAGATTCCCGATTTGCCGGTGCAATTCTTTGACTTATCCGGGAACGATAAAAATTATGGCAAAAATTCAATTAAAAGAGATATGTCACGGCCGCTCAGGCGATAAAGGTGACGCCGCTAATGTGGGATTAATAGCATTCAAAAAGGAAGATTACGCATTGATCAAAGAAAAGGTCACAGCCGATGCCGTAAAGAAGTACTTTGAGGGCATTTGCGAAGGCAAGGTTGAGCGTTATGAGCTTCCCAATATAAATGCTCTGAATTTCATCCTGCATAATACATTAGGCGGAGGCGGTACGGTTTCCCTTAAAAATGATGCTCAGGGCAAGACTCTTGCATCGGCATTGCTGATGATGGAAATTGAAATTCCCTGACCGGAAGGCTTGCCTTACAACTGCGAAGCGGGAGAAAAGAAGGGTATTATTTGGTTAATATTGAATTAGGCATTTGCACGCAATAATCATATTTATAAAACAATTAGCATTAATTTTAAAACAAGAATATAATATTAATTAGTGAGATCCTTCCTGCCTGAACTGGCGTTACGGCAGGCTGGCACTAACGTTCAGGATTGAAAATATGTTTGACTACAGTAAATCAGAATTAAAAAAGCTTAAGACAAGGGTTGATAACCTAAGGAGGTTCCTTTGAAATTGACGAGAAACAGGCGTTAGTTTCATCTTTGCAGGAAAGATCCCAGGAATCGAACTTTTGGGATGATAACAACGAAGCACAGAAAGTACTTCAGGAAATTACCCGCCACAACGAATGGATCGATCTGTGGAAAAACCTGGAGAATAAATACAATGACCTTGATTCAATAATTACTCTGGCAGAAGAGGAAGCCGATATTACCCTTGAGGAAGTAATAGAAAAAGACATAGAAAAACTCACATCTGAGGTAGAGAACGTTGAGTTCAAGAACATGCTTCGAGATGAAGATGATAAACGCGATGCGATACTTACCATTAATTCAGGCGCCGGGGGCACTGAAGCGCAGGATTGGGCACAAATGCTGATGCGTATGTATCTGCGATATTGCGAAAAGCAGGGATTTAAAGCAGAAATTGTTGATCTTCTTGAAGGTGACGGCGCCGGTATCAAAAGTGCCACAATTGAAGTCCACGGCCAGTATGCGTATGGTTACCTTAAAGCTGAAAACGGCGTTCACAGACTGGTTAGAATTTCACCTTTTGATGCCAATAAGAAGAGGCACACTTCGTTCGCAGCTGTTTTTGTTTACCCTGTAATTGATGATAATATAGAAATTGAGATAAATCCGGCTGAAATACGCGTTGATACATTCAGAAGCGGCGGTGCAGGCGGACAGAATGTAAACAAGGTTGAAACAGCGATCAGGATAACACATATTCCCACAAACATAGTTGTACAGTGCCAGAATGAACGCTCACAGCACCAGAACAGGGCTAATGCGATGAAAATGCTGAAATCAAAGCTATACCAGCTTGAAAAAGAAAAGGAACAGGCAAAACTCGATAAGATCGAGGGCTCAAAGAAGAAAATTGAGTGGGGAAGCCAGATACGATCATACGTTTTCCATCCGTATAATATGGTGAAAGATCACCGGACAGATCACGAAACAAGTAACACACAGGGAGTAATGGATGGCAATATTCAGGAGTTTATAAAAAGCTATCTAATGGAATTTTAAATAAATAACTTAAGCTATAATTGGCAAACTTTTTTCTCGCAAAAAGATTTTTAAGGTCGAAAAAGGAATCAAGTTTTATTTCCTTCATCACAACTATTTCAGTTGCGGGAATTGCTATTGGTGTAGCGGCGTTAATCATAGCGGTCTCTGTATTGGGGGGATTTGAAAAAGAGATAACTGAAAAAACCATTTCCCTTTCCTCGCATATCCAGGTTACGTCGTTCAAGAAAGAAGGTATTGCTGACTATAATGCGGTGATAGCCCAGTTAAAAGATACTTCTAACAATTTGTACGTGAAAGAAGCGCACCCGTTTGTTCAAAGGGAAGCTGTAATTAAATTTAAGGATCGTACTGAAGGCATTATAGTTAAAGGCGTCAGGAACGAAGACAGTGTGTTTTCTAAGCAAAGGAAAATTGTTCAGGGGTCAGGTGTGCTTGGTGCGGTTGATTCAAGTCTTTCTAATATAATTATCGGCAATAAGCTGGCTGCAAAGCTGAATATAACTTTAGGCAGTAAGATATTCATAATAGCTACTGTTGGTATACCTTCAGCTGTAAACACTCCCGCTGTAAAAGGCTTTAATGTTATTGGGATCTATGAATCCGGTTTGAAGGAATATGACGATGTATTGCTCTACACTGATCTGAAAGATGCTCAGAAATTGTTCAGTATGGGGCCTTACGTTACGGGTATTGAATTGTTTTTAACCAATACGGATAAGATCAGGAAAGTGACCAATGAAATTAAGGCACAGGTTGATTACCCCAACAACAATGCACGCAACGTCTACCAGATCTACAAAGGTCTATTTACATGGGTAGAACTGCAGAAAGAGCCAATTCCCGTAGTTTTGGGACTTATCATAATTGTTGCGGCAATCAATATAATCGGATTTTTGCTGATGCTTGTGCTTGAAAAAACTGAAACGATTGGAATCCTGAAATCATTGGGAGCAAAAAACATTGATATTACGTTCATTTTCTTTTTCCAGGGAATGCTTATATCGCTTGCAGGGATAATTTCCGGGAATATACTGGGATACGGGTTATGCTTCCTGCAATTGAAGTATGATCTGGTAAAGATACCTGAAATTTATTATATGTCAACAGTGCCACTTGAAATTGATCTTAACTCAGGTATTGTTATCACATTAATAGCTGTACTGTTAAGTATTTTGGTGACTGTAATTCCTTCCTATATGGCTTCAAGGCTGAATCCCATTACATCTTTAAGATTCAAATAACATACTGCTTACTAAGAATGCTGGCTTAATAACAATCCCATAAACGCATTTAATGAAATATACCAAAAATAAACAATTCATAGGTAATATGTTCGATGAAATATCACCTACCTATGATAAGCTTAATCACATACTCAGCGGTTACCAGGATAACCGCTGGCGCAGAGGCGCGGTTAAGTATCTCGCTTCAATATCAGAGAAGTATGATAATATTCTTGATCTAGCGTCAGGTTCAGGTGACCTGGGAATGGAGTTTATGACCCTGAGACCCCAAAAGTTATTTTCGGCTGATCTTTCACTTGAAATGCTGAAAATCGATATAGAGAAGCTTCCGAAAGATATTAATCAACCTGTAAAAGCTGAAGCGGAGCATTTGCCGTTCAAATCGGGTTATTTTGATCTCTGCGGAATCGGCTTTGGAGTTCGGAACTTTGAGCACCTGCAGGAGTGTATAAGTGAAATAGCGAGGGTTTTAAAACCCGGGGGTAAATTCGTAACAATTGAGATGTTTAAGCCACTAAAAGCAGGCATGCTCAATAAGTCTTTTAGGTTGTACTTCGAGAAAGTTCTGCCAAAGATAGGTAACCGTATGGCTAAAAGTGAATATGCTTACAGTTACTTGTTTGAATCAGTAGATAACTTCATCAATATTGCAGAATATTCGGCAGTACTTCAAAAATGCGGATTCAGGATACTGAAAACAAAAAATAATTTTTTGGGGATTGTTAACACTGTGTTTGCCGAAAAATTGTAATAAATTGTACAAATTATTGTGATTTAACAATTGATTAGCTATATTTACACCAAATTAAAACTTAATTTATGAAAAAAATGAGCAAAGTTGTTACGATCCGCATCATTACAGCATTAATGCTTGTCTCGCTTACCCTGGTAGGCAGTGATTGCGAGGATGTGATCAATCAGATCACACAGCCAACAGGCGATATTACCGGTAACTGGACACTGATCTACAATGCCGGGACACTTCTGGATATCTGCCCGGGCGAAACAGTGAACTTTCCCAATGCATCAGGCGGTGATGCTACTTTAACCTGCCCGAACCAGACAGGAATAAACAGAACTTATTCTGTATCAGGCTCAACATTAACTTATACAGCTTCCGGTATTGAGTATAATGTAGGTTTTACTCAGAACAATGAGCTTGTTTTAACGGGAATCAATAACAACAGGATCCTGTACTACAGCAGCTCTATTTCCGATAAGAACAATCAGAGCGGCACAGGCAGCAAGAACTCAGCGAACTATAATTCATCAGAAATAATAAAATAAAATTATATGAAAAGTACATACAAATTAAATTTGATTTTTTCAGCATTATTTCTGAGTGTTATTGTTCTGGCATTTTCAGCGTTTAACACAGAAGAAACAAATGTTGTAAAGCAGCAGGTAAATGCTGATCAGAACCATAAGAACACTGCTTATGAGCTTGTAATGAGCAGAAAATCATCTGCTGTTTTTGAGCCGATTAGCATATTTAAGAAAAGCAACAGGGATAACTCTGAAACGGTCAATTCATCAGTTTCGGAAGCCTCGTTTTTTGCGCTGGACAGAACAGCGCTGAGAAATTTATACAATCGGAATTCACAGAATATTATACTTAACATTCCATCTGTTAACGGTAATGTTGAGCTTGAGCTTAGCCGGGTTAATTTTATTCCCGATGATTTCAAAATAGTAACTTCTGACGGAAGAACCGAGCAATACAGCAGGGGCTTGTATTTTCAGGGTGTTATAAAGAATGATAAAAATTCCATGGCAGCTATCAGCATTTTTGAAAACGAGGTTATTGGAATTGTCTCCACAAACAAAGGAAATTATAACCTTGGTGCATTACTTAATGATAACAACGAGTATATTTATTATAATGACAGGAATCTGCTGAAGAAATTTGATTTCAAATGTGATGTAGAAGACGGATATGGAAAGCATTACAGAGATAATGGAAACATTAAGAAAGATGGACAGCCAACTTCTTCATTTACGGTAAATCCCGTAAGAATGTATTATGTTTGTGATTACCAAATGTATCTGGATAAAGGCAGCAATACGCAGAATGTTGTGAATTACGTTACTGCCGTTTTTAACCAGGAAAACCTGCTTTATAATAACGAATCACTGAGTCTCGCATTATCGTCTTCAATGTACGTGTACACAAGCGCGGACCCGTACAGGTCATACAGTACAAGTCAAACCGCAGAGATCCTTTATGCGTTCGGGACGGCGACCAAGAACAATTTTGACGGCAATTTAGCCCAGCTGCTTTCAACAAGAACACCTGTTATGGGTGCAATTGCATGGGTAAATGTGCTTTGCCAGTCATACGAACCCGGAAGTCAGTCAGGCAGATATGCATTTATAGAACTTGAAAATACATACAACAACGTGCCAATATACTCCTGGTCTGTAGAAGTTATGGCCCATGAAACCGGGCATAATTTCGGGTCTTCCCACACCCAGGCGTGCATATGGCCTTCATTACCGGGTGGCGGTATTGGCGCAATTGATTCATGTGTGGCTGCGGAGCAGGGAAACTGTTTCACGCAAACAAGACCTAACCCAAATGGTACCATCATGAGTTATTGTCACATTCCTGTTGGCGGAGCTATTAATTTCACACTTGGTTTTGGTCCATTACCCGGGGATACTATTAGATTGAGATACTCACAGGCATTATGTATTGATAACCCGATTAATTCATCAGAGGCCCCTGTAGCGTTCAATCTGCTGCAGAATTATCCGAATCCGTTTAATCCTTCGACAAATATAAAGTTCGCGCTGCCGCAGGATGGACTTGTAACACTTCGTGTGTACGATATATCCGGCAGGGAAGTGGCAGAATTGATCAACAGCCAGTATTACCCTATTGGTATATTCTCATACACTCTTGATGCTTCACTTCTGAATCTGGCATCGGGCGTTTATCTGTATAAACTTGATGTAAACAGGGAAAACAATTCGGTCTATTCTGAAATTAAAAAAATGGTGCTGGTGAAATAATGAAAATAATAGCGATACTTTCAATTGTGTTTGTAATAGTATTTAATTCCTGCTCAGGCAGTGATACAGAAAAAACTACTACGCTTAAAACCGGTAAGTACAACTATACATTAACTGATAGTGCAGGAGCTACACTGGTTGAAGGTGAAATGATGTTTGATAAGATAACTAAACAGAAGGAAAACGCAGATTATCTCGTTTCGGGAAGTTATACTATAAAAACTATGACTACTGATACAAGCTATCACGGCTTTTCCACAATGACAGGCGGAGAACTCTCGGGGTATTACAGTGATGAGAAGAAGTTTCTTAATATCAACACTAACCCCAAGATAGCTGACGCTAATGTTTTCATAAATGTAAATGTAAAAAGCTCGGCGCTTGATGGAAGCTGGTATTATTCAACTTTCAGGGGCATGGATAAAGAAGGCGGGCTCTTTAAAGCCGCCAGGATAAAGAAGTAAATACAAACATTCTGAATAACAAAAAAGGCTCAGGAAACAAAACCTGAGCCTTTTTTTTCCGAAAAAAGAATAATTAAAACATTACATTCGCATTTCTTTCAGCGCCAACGCTTACAAATTTAATTTTTACTCCAAGGAATTTACCTATAAAATCCAGATAATCCCTGCATTCCTTTGGCAGCTTACTGAATTTCCTAACGCCGGAAATATCCTCTATCCAGCCGGGGAAAGTTTTGTAAACAGGTTTTACTTTCGCAAGCTCTTTGTATCCGCAATCTGAATAATGCACTTTTTTGCCGTTCAGTTTATAGCCTGTGCAAATTTTAATTTCAAGCAGTCCGCTTAAAATATCAAGTTTAGTAATTACAATTTCATTCACATTGTTTATCTTACACGAAAACCTCACTGCTTCCAGGTCTAGCCAACCAATTCTGCGTGCTCTGCCTGTTGTGGTACCGTATTCACCGCCGCGCTCTCTGATGGCATCGGCGA
Organism: Ignavibacteria bacterium; assembly: GCA_041859235.1. Taxonomy (GTDB): domain Bacteria; phylum Bacteroidota; class Ignavibacteria; order Tepidaquicellales; family OLB5; genus OLB5. Next base: position 15,462 of record JBHEKV010000078.1, read on the forward strand.
TCCTGCCATGCAGCTCCGTTGGCAGCGGCCCTCCGCCCACACGGGAAGTGAAAGCCTTAACTATGCCAATAACGCTGCCTAATTGCCTATAGGCCAGCCCAGAGCCCGTGTTAACCGAGCCAACAACGGTATTTGAACCAGTTGCAAAAGGGTAGGGAGACCAGTCCAGATCAAGCATAATGCCGTGAGCGCCTTCAAAAAGGATCTTTTTCTTCTTTTCAGCTGCATCATTCAATATTTCAAAGGTATCTTTTACAAATGGCATTATGCGGCTGCGCAGTTTTTTTAGTTTCTTTAGCTCAGCGGCAATATTTACAGGTTTTACGCCAAAAGTTTTTAAGATCTTATTTTTTATCTTTGCCTGGAAAGTGAACTTTGCGGTAAAATCATTCCAATCAGCAAGGTCATATATCCGCAAACCGTTATAACTTACTTTATCTGAATAAGCCGGCCCAATTCCGCGTTTTGTCGTACCAAGTTTGTTACGGCCGCGCGCATTTTCATATGCCGCGTCCAGATTCTTGTGATAGGGGAGTATCAAATGGCATCTTGGAGAAATAAAAAGTTTATTCTTCAGATTAAGTTTCTCTTTCAGAAGTATGTCCATTTCCTTAACAAGGACTTCCGGATCAATAATTACGCCATTCGATATAAGCGCCTTTGTATTTTTATGAAAAATTCCGCAGGGTATCAGATGAAAAAAGTGTTTTTTGCTGCCTACAACAACAGTATGGCCTGCATTATTGCCTCCGTGGTATCTTACAACATAATCAGCTTTTTGGGCAAGAAGGTCAACAATTTTTCCTTTTCCTTCATCACCCCATTGCAAACCAAGAACCGACTCAGCAGGCATACTTTATCGAAATTTAATGTTATAAACTAAAAACTGAATTCGCCTAAGGTTAAGCTTTTTTAACAGCAACTTTGCCGCTTACATTTGATCGTTTTCTGTCAAAATAGCCTTTTGCATCCACAACAAATGCTCCCGCAACATAAATAGATGAATACGTTCCGGTAATGATACCTATCAGGAATGTGTATGCAAAACTTCTGTTCACTTCACCGCCAAATATCAAAAGGATGAGTACTGTAATGAACACTGTACCGTTTGTTATGATTGTTCTGTTAAGTGTATAATTCAAACTTTTATTCATAACAGTGAATATACTTTCGCTCTTAAACAGTTTAATATTTTCCCTGATCCTGTCAAAAACTACCACAGTATCATTTACAGAAAAACCGATAAGTGTTAAGAAGGCGGCTACCATTCCCTGGTTAAGCTCGAGGTTCATTGAAGGGAAGAGAATTCCAGTCAACGCAACTATTCCAAGCGTCATTAACACATCGTGCAGCAGCGCTACAACTGAGCCTAATGCATATAAGAACTCGAACCTGAAAGCCAGGTATATCAAAATGGCTAATAGTGAAAAAATAGTCGCATATATAGCCGAAGTAGAAAGTTCCTTACCGATCTTTGGTCCAACTTTATCAATCCTCAGGATCTCAAAAGTATTTCCCGGGACGTTTTTAGTAAGTCCTTCTCTTATCCTGTCGCTGACTGTTGTACCTTCACCCTGTTCTGCGGTCCTTATAAGAACATCTCTTTCGTTACCCAGGGTTTTTATTTCAGATCCTGTAATACCTGAAAGGTCCATTGCTGTTCTTATGTTATTGATCTCAACATCGTTCTGAAACCTGACAAGAACTTCCGTTCCTCCGGCAAAATCAATACCGATAACCAGCCCCTTTGCAAAGAAGGCAACCATGCCAATTACTATCAGCGCGGTAGAAGCAATATAGAACAGCTTCCTTTTGCTTAAAAAATCTATATTTGTACTATGAAAAAATTGCATTATAAAATATTCTTTCTAAATTATCCGAAGTTAATTGTGGATTTACCTTTATCGGTCATTATATCAAAAACTATCCTAGTCATTACAATAGCTGTAAACAAGTTTGCTATCAAACCAATAAGCAAAGTGAGAGCAAAACCCTGGATTGGACCTGTACCGAACTGGTAAAGAATTATAGCCGTTATAATGGATGTTACGTGACCATCCAGAATAGCTGAGAAAGCTTTTTTGTAACCGATCTCAATGGCGGTTTTAATAGGTTTGCCGCCTGCAAGCTCTTCTCGGATACGTTCGTAAATAAGAACGTTCGAGTCTACCGCCATACCGATAGATAGAATTAAACCCGCAATACCAGGCAGCGTTAAAGTTGCGTGGAAACTTGCCATTATACCCATAATAACAACCATGTTAAACGCAAGCGCAAGATCAGCAACACCGCCTGCGAAGCGGTAATATATCAGCATGAAAATCGCGACAAGTATTAATGCTATGATGGATGAGTATAGTCCTTTTTGGATAGAATCTTCTCCGAGTGACGGTCCGACTGTTCTTTCTTCAATAATTGCAAGCGGAGCGGGGAGGGCACCTGCTTTAAGCACTATCTCAAGAAGCTTTGCTTCCTGGATATTTGCCATACCTTCAATTTCAGAATTCCCGCCTGTGATCTTTCCACGCACAACTGGGGCTGAATAAACTACGTTATCCAAAACGATTGCAATCTGCTTGTTTATGTTTGCGCCGGTAATTCTTCCCCAGTCTGCAGCGCCTTCACTGTTCATTTCCATGTATACAACAGGCTGATTGCTGGTAGGATCAATGTTTGATCTTGCATTGGTTACTACGCCGCCGGTCAATTCAGGTTCCCTTTTAAGTATATAAAACTGGAAGATCTTCTCGCCGTTATCTACAAATGTTGAACGGTTGCTGAATGCGAAGCTGACATCATTAGGGATAAGATCCTGGATCTCTTTTTTATCAAGAATTTTCTGAACTTTAACTTTGTCTGTTTCTCTTACAAACCATGCAAGTGAACCATCCTGGAACTGCTGCGGACGTACAAGATAGAACCATGGGTTCTTCTTCTTGAATTCTTCTTCGCTTAACTGCTGGTTAGTATCAATCGGGTTTCCGTTGCTATCGGTCAGCCCTGAAAGATTGGAATCAGATGGTTTGATCGAATCCTTTGAAGTTATTTTCTTTGATGTATCTTTCTTAGTATCCTTTTTAGTAGTGTCTTTTTTAGTTATATCTTTCTTCGTTGTGTCTTTTGTCTGTGAAACCGTTGTTGAATCTTTCTTGATATTCTTATCGGTCAGCTTTGTAGTATCTTTTTTAGTGGTATCGACCTTTGTTATTTTGCTTAATGAATCAGCCTTTATCAAAGAATCAAGATTGCCGCCAGCCATATAAGTATTGATCTTTTCCATCACCTTAACTGCGATCTGGGGATCTATAACAAGCTTAAATTCAAGTAAAGCAGTTCCCTGAAGCAGTTTCCTTACTTCAGCAACATTGCTGACCCCGGGAAGCTCAACAACAAGCCTGCTTGATCCTTTTTTCTGGATAACCGGTTCAGATACGCCGTATTGGTCAATTCTGTTCCTTACGACCTGAATAGCCCTGTCTATAGCGTTTTCAACTTCTGATTTCAGGGTTGATTTAATACTCGCGTCTTCATCTCTGATCTCGCCATAATATGCCTTCAGTGAGAGGCCTCTGTCTCTTAATTTCTGGTCAACAACATCAACAAAATCCTCATCCGAAGTTTTTGTCTGTTCTGTTGCCGCAGTCAGCACCTGGTTTAGCGTTTCATCCTGTTTTTTGGCAAGATCTGAAAGAAGTTTAGCTATGTCAACTTCCATAATAACATACATACCACCCTGCAGATCAAGACCCAATTTGATCCTGTCTTCTCTTGCTTTCAGGATATCATTGCTGTATTTATCAAAAAATGCCGCGCTATCCTGCGCATTTGCCAGGTTTTTTATATCTTTGTTGAACTGGTAATCCTTGTATGTAGGATATAAAAAGTATAGGGAAAGACCTATAAATAGCAGTGTTAAAATAATTCTGAACCTGTTTTTTCTCAAGCTAATCCTCTGTATTTTTGGAAATTTCTTAAAAAAACTAAGAAACAAATATAAATTTAAAGTCTTTAATAATCAATGAAAAATAGCAGTTAACCAGGGAGTTTTGGGTGATTTGCTGCAATGATCTGCGGTTATTTGGGGTGAGCGAGGGGATTCGAACCCCCGACCCTCAGAGCCACAATCTGATGTTCTAACCAACTGAACTACGCTCACCATAAAACTTGTACGCCCATCAGGAATGGGACTTGAAAACCTATCCCGCTTCGCGGGATCGCTCTTTTCCTGAATGAGCTAAAACTTGTACGCCCATCAGGAATCGAACCTGAAACCTACAGCTTAGAAGGCTGTCGCTCTATCCGATTGAGCTATGGGCGCAAATAAGTCATAAATTTGCCGAAATTTTCAGCAACAAGTTACAAATATAAAAATTTCGCAATTTAAAAGAAATATAAATAAATTTCGCTATTTATACTTAATTTTCAGGATAAGGATTATTGTCATGAAAACAATTGATACAGTGTTTGCTGCTATTATCGGCACACTGCTGATCAAAATACCATAAGAGAGCCAAGTTATAAGCCCGAATTCCAGCATTATAACCATAGGAAAGGATATATCCTTGGTATGCCTGGTTCTTATTGCCTTAATTGATTGAGGAAGGTATGCAAATGTTGTCAAACATGCCGCAAGCAAACCCAGTACAAGTGAAAATGTTTCCAAATTATTGTATCTGCAGTCTAATGTTCAAACCCGCTTCATTTGTGGTCCTTGTTGTGATCTGAAGGTTGGAGCCTGTCGGTTCGATCTTTGTATATTTATAGAACAATTGCATTGTTACACTTCGGGAAAGATTATACTGTATAGAAGGATTCAATGTTGTTGATGTTGAACCGTTCTGCGAATTTGATTCCCAAATATTGCTTAAGTATGACCAAACTTTTGGATCGTTCTTCGTCCTTGTATAAGAAAATGATATTGTCAGGTTATTTTCAAGTGAAAGACCGAAGAGTGGAAGTGAAAAGCCTGACTTGGTAAAGCTCGCATTGATAGCAATATCGTTTGTGGCGGTATTGGTAAGCTTTGCGTTGTTAGGTTCGAAAATAAAATTATTTGTATTACTCAACTTAAATGACGCAGTCAGATTGCCGCCTGAAATCTGTTTAAAAGTAAAATTAACGCCAATAAGGGGAGTGAACCCGGATGTTAAAGCCTGTGCGCTGATGTATTCCGGTGTTCTGCCGTCATATGATATCACTTTCCTGTATTCACTGGAGTAACCGCTTTCAAGAGTTACTGCCTGCGCAATATTCTGGAACATTTCAAATTTTTCAATTCCTGTCAGTGAAAGCGTCCAGCTTGGGAAGGGGAATGAAACCATATTCTTTTCGAAATTTTCCGAGAAGAACTGAGCCTGTGAAACGCCCGAGGTTGTATCGCCCAGGAAAATCCCCAGCTTATCTTCAATTACACCTTCAGATACAAAGAAACTGGGTCTGGTAACTGTTCGGTTTTCCAGAGTGTTTATTGGAGTGCCGATAAAACCTGATGAATCGGAATTATAAGTTAACGAATTCACTGTTCCAGTGCCCGTCTTATAAGTGAAGCTCAGCTTCAGATTATCAGGGAAGATTGGATTAATGAACGTATTGAGAGTATAGGTATTGTTCAAATTCAGATTATCTACCAGGTTCAGCAGCGGGATTCTTCTGCCCGGGTCAGTTTCCCAGCCAAGCTGATACATTCTCGATGGTCCGAGGTTTTCCTTGGAATTGAACTGCATCCAGAAATTGCCGAAACCGGGCCTGCCCTGAATTGCGGGATTTTGCAATTGTTTTGTCTGTGCATATGTAACTGATACCTGGTCTGGTATGAAAGTCTTAAGGAGTTTCAAAAGGTCAGCGGGATTCTGATCCTGGAATTCCTTTTTTGAACCGCCCATCAGATTGTTCGATTTAGAAAACAGTTTAAATATGCTGTTAAGCTTTACAAAAGCTGTAGCCTGCAGGTCGCTGTTAAATCCAACATTGCTGCCCTGCGCGTTATTGAACTGTGATGCGCGCCAGCCGTAAATTACCCTGTAACTGCCGGTAAGATCTATGAAATCTCTGAGGCCGGGTATATTGAACTTAGGATTTATAGAAACAGTTTGCGAATAATCAAGATCTTTACCCCAGTTTATAAGTCCGTTGTTAAAGAATATATCATCGTATATTTCAGCATTGTTTCTCTGCAGCCTCAATGAGTCATTGGTTGTTTCAAGATAAGTGAGGTCACTGCCGGAGCGGAATGAATAATCACCCTGTACGTCAATCATCCAGTTCTCGATGAATTTCCAGTTCATTGTAAATCCGCGGCTTGCGTCAAACTGTCTTGAAGTAGGGCTGTTTGTAAAACTTGCCCTCAGTTTTTCATCTCCGCGTCTGCGGTTAAAGCTGCCTGATAGCGCAATGTTGTTTGTGAACAGGGGAGCAAGCGGCATGAACGGGAAAAAGAAATACATCCTGGCTTCTTTAAACTCTTCGCCAAAAGGAAGGAATCTGCCGATCTTTAAGTTCAGGGAGTTCATCAGATCAATATCAGTGCTCAAGCCAACAGAACCGTTCATATCCCAGGCATATTTGCTTTCAAGTGTGGGAGTCCGTTCTGTGTAAGTATTCCTTACAAAATTCACTTCAAGTTTATTCAGTATCTGCTGAACAAAGAAATTATCGCCGGGGAAGGTGAACTTTGCGCCGGTAATTGAAAACCTGTTGGCTATCCTTAATGTCTGCGATGCTACCCTTATCTGGTCTGCGTAATAAGCCGCCAGTTCCTGGTTCCCGGTTTCTTCAAGTATCTGGGCGTACTTATTATTTGCAGCGGTTTCCAGATCAATATCTGTAGCCGGAAGGTATTTTGGCTTATCCAGAATTTCCTGGTGTGAAAATGATATTGGCAGCGTGAAAAAATCCTTGAACTTGACCGATATATATTTAGAAAGAAGCGCGTTTATTATTTTATGCGCGTTTACAAGCCCCGAAAACTCCCAGCTGTTGGCAGTGGTCAAGTTACCGAAACTTGTTTCAAGCGAGTGGAAATTCGGATCGGTCTTGTTATAGCTGAAATTCAGGGTTGCAAGATCAGCTATCTTAAGCCCGGCACTTAGAGTAAACGCGTAACCGCTGGCGTCATTTGTTTTGATAACTCTCATTTCATCAAACCACACGGAGCCCGTTAGTTCACGGGTTACTATGGGGTCATCATTATTATTATACACCCCAAGTGTAATTTGTCTTACATCCCTAATTGAAGGGCTGCCTATAACACCGTAGTATGCACCCGGAGGTCCGTTAACTACGGGTTCGTAATGAATTAGCCCCGTACTATCAGCCTTCTGTTTTATCGCAGTAAGCTCACTAAGATTAATAATTACTTCGTTTAATGAATTCCATGGTGTCATTGGCCTTATATCTGGTCTTATTGGCGCCCTGTATTCGTAGTAATTGGATGAATCATTGCCCAGCCTTACAACTACCGCGGCATCATATTTATTTGGATTGGTATATGTGAACGAGCTATCGCCGTTTACGAAGACTTTAAATATCTTGTAGTTCACAAGATCAATCGGCCTGGTTGTAAATGATTTAAAAACATATTTACCCTGACCGGGAAGAATATCAGTAACATCAAGAGACATTGACTGTTCGTTGGAAAGAACATTCTGGTCTACCTGTGTCTGGTCTTTCTGTCTTAACCCGTCTACAGGCGGGGAGTAGTAATTTGGATTATCTTCTATGTTAACCACAGAAACAGAATATGACGTATCATTTTTGTTTGATTTTACCCACTGGTTACCTACAAGGTTAAAATCAACGATCTTTATCTGTGTCTGCTGTTCAAATCCCTTAAACCAAACTCTTGCGTACTGAATGTTGGTCAATGTTGCGTTGTTGCCAACTGTTCTTTTCCACTGGTCAAGGGGTATAATGAACTGGTACCAGCCGGCATTGCCGCCTCCCGCCACAAACGGGTGATTAGTGAATGAAGCAGAATCCAGCGGAATGGAATACTCGAAATAGTTATTTATCAGGTCAAGATTACCGTTATTATTCAGGTCTTCTGTATCAATTCTTTTTGCTTCTGTCAGGTTTGTAGCGTTCTGTTCAGTTCCGTTGAATGAAACGTAATTTCCGCTTCCCTGTACCCATTGGTAATCATCGCGGCTCGGGTCACCACCGGTCTCTGCAGAGAGCTCGCTGAAATAAGTATTTTCTGCGCTGTTTGGCTGGCCATCTATACCGTTATCTTCGCCAACATCCAATTGACCGCTGCTGTTCTTATCTTCAGTATGATAATTTGTATTGGGATTTGAAGAATTAAGCGGCATCCTTTTTGATGTAATGATCTTCTCTGTAATAGTACCAAGATCTATCAGCATTTTCGCGGAATCATTAAGTACCGGCCGGCCGCCGTTTACCTGCATCCATACTTCTATATAATTGATGTTTTCGTCTACAAGATTCGTCTGCGATGAGTTGATATACTTAAATACACCGCTCCATTTGTTTTCCGCAGGGCCTTCTGCCGCGAAATCGCTGTACTTAATGTAATTATACGCGCCAACAGAATCAGGTTTAATATCAAATACCATCGGCGTTAATGACTGGTTCTGGTTGCTCGCAACGCTTCTGTTTGGATATACTTCCAGTATCGGTACATTGTTAAGCAGGTTATACCAGTTCAACCTGCCGCGCTTTCTGCTCATTAAACTGTCACGCACAGCGTCTTCAAGAACACCCGGTACAAGTACGTTATCATAGGGAATTGAGGACAAAGTCCATGAAAGGGGATTAAGTCCCAGTGGGATAACTTTTTTAACACCTTCAAAATCATCAATGTATGCAACAGCCTCTCCGTTATCACTGGGGATAATACTCTTAAGTGTATTCGGGTCAGGAAGCATAAATGCTATTTCACCTTTAAGATTCAGTATTGATTCTTCTTTGGTGTTATATCCCGGAATTTTGTTTACAAGTTTTGTAAGAAAGTTCGTTTTAATGTCCGTTGATGCGTCAAACCCGATAATTGTATTGTTGGTAGGTTCTTCACCGATTCTTATTTTATTGTTCAGCGTCTGCTGTTTCAGATTGATAAGAGTGAACCCCAGATAACTTGTTTTGTTGAACTGGAATTCAGCCCTTGTACCAAGCAATGTTTTGGAAGCAAGCTGAAAGAGGTCGTTTGTTTCGTAAGTAATTTTCAGGTTTGCACCCGCAACCAGAGCAGATGCGTTGATGATCACTAGTTCACCAAGCGAGTAATCGATAGAGTAGTCTATGCCCTGCGCAAGCTCAACGGTGCCGTTAAATACTTTTACGCTTCCTTCAACCAGGTTGAAACCAAGTGAATATCTGGATGAAGCATCTCCTTTTGCGTTTCCTTTTAATGTGAATTTCAGGTTACCGAAATTCTGCGCGGTTGATTTTGACGAAGTATAAATAGTATCGTTTTTCCCGATGTAAATATCTTCCACTCCTTTTTCGCGAAGCGTGGTGGAAAAGGGCCTGAGTGACGGGAATATGATGTTACCGTTAGCAAGATCAATTGTATTGCCTGGGAAGAAGTCAAAATTATTATCACCATCCGGCAGAACTGTTGTAGGATCGCCGTTTACTCTGTAATCAACCCCGGTTATATTCATATACGTCTTGCCGTTTTTCGGCCCGGTCCCGTTATACTGAGGTGTTGGTGTCTGTCCCGGTTCAGAATAATAAATATTGAAGGTCAGGTTCGCAGGATCATTCTTTATATTTCTTACTCCAAGATTGTAAATATTTTTCAGCATCCTGTTCCACAGGCGCGCGTAATTGGGGTCCTGGTCAGGCGGTTTCTGGCTTTCGTACCTCAGCAGCTTAAGCTTAAGCATGGCGTTGGATGAAACATCATTCACGAAATCACCAATCTGTTTGCCGCTTGAAATTGAATCGTTAAACTTATACGCGACGGCAATAGCATCCTTGCCGTATGATTGCAGATTACCGTTAAGCGTTATATATCCTGCGTAGCGGTTCCAAGTATATTCAGATGCATCCAGCTTAACGAAATTGCCTATAAGCACATGACCCGGTACAGCTGTGGTTGTATCGGGAAAGAAATATCCTCCAGTTGGCCTTATACCCAGTGTATCAAGTCCGTATACAAATCTTTTATTCGGGTTGTTGGGTTCAGCATAAACCCAAACCTGCACGTCAGTTACATCTATAGGTGTATTGCCGTTGGTGTAATAGCGGGTAAAGTACTGACCCCAGGTTTCATCAAGCAGGTAGTTGGTTTCAGCGTAATCGTAAATGGAAATATCAAACGGCGTTTCAACTGAACCGCCTGTTATATTTACTTCCTTCTTTTCTGATTTTTTCTGTGAAGCTATTGTTGTAAGCGTTAACGGGCCCAGCTTGAACTGCGCTTTAACACCAAATAATGCCTGCGTGCTTCCTATAAGGTTAGAACGGGTTTCAAGTGATACGTTACCGGCTTCTATCAGCTGAATAACTTCATCAGGATAACCTGTATATTTTAACTTCAGCTGGTTTTCGAATTCAAATGTACGCTGCGAGTTCCAGTCAGCGTCAACCGTCAGCTTATCACCAACCGTACCTTTAGTTGTTACCTGTACTTCCTGCTTAAAGTTAATATTGTTCTGGTTCTGCGACTCAGAAAGAATTGTGGATAGGTCATTGGTGCTGCGCTGGTATGAGGCAGTGATATCAATAATACCGTTAATTTTAAGATTGATGGTCGGCGGACCGAAAATTGTTTCGGTGGCAAAGGGCAGGGGAATTGTAATCTCAGTTATGTTCTTGAATAACTTTTCAAGGTCATCCTGGGTTTCAATCTGGAATTTATCAGAAACGATCCTGTAGAACTGGTCCTTGAGCCCCAGTTCGCTTCTGAGCGCAATATATTTATCCAGAGGTATCACAAGGGGAACTTTGAGCTGCTCATTATCTATTGTTTCAGAAATAATTACATTATCAAGTGAATCAAACTTTACACTGTAAGTAACCTGTGATGAACCATAGAGCAGAAGAGAAGATCGCCACACGCCATAGTCAGGCACAGGTTCATCAACTCTTTCAAACTTAAAATTGTTTACCCTTGCAGTCGAGTCTATTGGACCCCTGATCTTTGTAGTATCGCTGATTAATGAGGTATCAATGTAAGAGCCGGATGTATCAATAAATCCGATCTGGAACTTACTTCTATCCCTGCCCTGAGCGAAAGTATCTTTGTATGCGCCTATCATTGCCATAAAACTAATGGCAAGCAGCAGATACTTAATGTAATTGGTTTTATATTTTAACAATAATATACTCTAAGATTTAAAACCGTAATTATTGCTTCATAGGCATTTTTAGTTTGTAATTATGTAATTTTAGGTTTTGAACTCAAATAATGCAATACCAAAATTTTTAAATGAAAAATTTTGCCATTTTATTAAAATAATCGTGTGTCCTTGCTTATTTTTCATAAAAATGCTATTTTTATAAATTAATTAAAAATGCAGCTAAATTACGTGAGAAAAGGAGCGGAGACTTCGAATCTGACCACGAATTTGATATTACCGAACATTGGGACGGCAATAGATCCAATGGGAAATTAAGCGGCAAAGTGCTGGTGCTTAACCAGAACTACGAAGCCATGAGCATTTGTAATGTACAAAGAGCTGTTGTACTTTTATTCCTTGGCAAAGCCGAGCTTATCTCATGCAAAGATTCGAAGAAAGTTCATTCGGTAAGAACCGCCCTGCCGTTTCCGACAATTGTAAGGCTTAGGGTATATATTAAAGTTCCATATAAGAAAATCGTTCTTTCAAGAAAAAATATTTTAAGGCGCGATAATCATAAGTGCACTTACTGCCAGCGGGCTGACCTGCAGCTTACGATAGATCATATTGTTCCTAAGTCAAAAGGCGGCGATGATACCTGGGAAAACCTGGTTACCGCCTGTGTAAAGTGCAACAACAAGAAAGGCGACCGCTCGCCGGAAGAAGCTAAAATGCCTCTTCTTAAGAAACCCTCGAAGCCATCGCACATTACTTTCATGAAACATTTTGTGGGAAGAGTTGATGATGACTGGAAACCCTATTTGTATATGAATTAACCTCCAATCCTGAGCTAAGCGCCTGCCTGCCGTAACGGCATGCCTTACTGAGTTTGCGAAGGAATGGCAGTTCAGGCAGGAAGGATCTCATCAGTTTCTCTGAAGTTGTTTAGTGCGCAACTTGGTTTTTCATATCGGATACAAATTTCAATAATGTTCTTAACTAAAAATTTTATAAATTAAAATCATAACTTAACTTAATGCTGGAATACAAAATTTACATAAACGGTGAGTTCAGGGATGCCTCCGATAAAGGCACCATGGATGCAGTTAATCCTTACGATAGAAGCGTTTTCGCGAAGCTTGCAAAATCAACTGTTGAAGATACCAAACTCGCAATCAAAGCCGC
>JBHEKV010000174.1:0-9461 GCA_041859235.1 Ignavibacteria bacterium
AAAAAATGAATAACCAATTAACAGAAGTTCTGAAAGAGTCATACAGAGAAGCAAAAACAGGTTTTCCGTATAAGAATATTAAAGATGTTACTTTCGTTGAAGTAAAAAACATCATGCCATACGGAAAAGAATTGGCAGTATTTAACGGATTCGAAAATAACGCAAATGTATCGTTTTTCCTCTGTGATTTCTCGCCCGGTATCGGACCCAAAAAGCACCGCCATCCATATGAGGAAACATTTATTGTGCTTGAAGGCGAAATGGAAGCAATTGTTGATGGCAAAACTCATATTATAAAAGAAGGCAATATAATGGTAGTACCGGCCGGCAAATGGCATGAGTTCACCAATAAAACCGATAAAAAACTTAAGACAGTGAACATTCACCCCGTAGCTGTAATGGATACAGAGTGGTACAACGAACAATCAGTTTAGATAATATCCCCGGTTCACACATTTCAACATAACCTCCGCTAAAAAAGAATATAGCATCAATCGTTCTCTTCATTTATTACCCCAAAACAAAAGGGAGCCACCGGCTCCCTTTATCATTTCAAAAAGAATCCCCCGCGAAAGCGGGGATCTCAACTCATTAACTCCGTTCCCCGTTGTTGGTGTTTCTTGACTTTTTTCTAAGTTCACCAACAACATGAAGAAATATCTCATTTACCAATTCTTTACTGCTTCACTCAATAGTTTACCCCAAAATATTTATTCCGATACCATTTAAGATAATCAGGGCTAAAGCCCACTTACTTTTTTATATTAATCCACGCCCTAAAGGGCGTGGCTACAACTTACATTCCATTTGCTGAGTAAGAACAATGGAACTCGGTTAGGCATTTTTTGAATATTAGTTCCGGAACGAATAATTGCTTGTGTAATATTCAGCACTAAACCTGCAATCTGTAATTTGTAATTTGTAATTCGTAATTCGTAATTTCCAACCTGCAACCTGAAATATACAACCTGAAACCTGAAACTTGACACCTGAAACATACAACTTTCAACCTGCCCTACATCCTCTCCGGCGCGCTGATCCCGATAATATCAAACCCGTTCTTAAGCACAATACGCGCGGCTTCGCAGAGCTTTAATCTTGCGTATGATAGCTCTTTAGCTTCCGCATCAATCACGCGGTTGTTATGGTAGAACCTGTGATAATTCTCAGCCACTTCGTTAAGGTAAGTAATTATCTTATGCGGCTCAAATGTCGCCGCCGCCGAGGCAACCGTTTCGGGGAATACCGTGAGTATCTTCATCAAACTTATTGCTTCAGGTGAGCTAAGCAAACTGTAATTAATGCTCATTGCTCTGTTGTATTCAGGAAAAACCTCCGCGGCATTGCGCAATATGCTGCAAATCCTTGCATGGGCATACTGCAGGTAAAACACGGGGTTTTTGTCAGACTGCTCACGGGCAAGGGCTATATCAAACTCCAAATGAGTGTTCGCGCTTCTCATCACAAAAAAGAACTGTGTCACATCAACGCCTATATTTTCAATCAGGTCGTTTAGTGTATAGACATTATCAGCGCGCTTGCTCATTTTAACAGGCTTGCCATCCTGTACAAAGGTCACCATCTGGTGAATTATCACCTTAATTTTTGATGTATCGTAACCCAGTCCTTCCATTCCCGCCAAAACTTCTTTATATGTATCACCATGGTCAGCCCCGAAGATATCAATTATCAGGTCATACCCGCGTTTGACCTTATCAATATGATATGCCATATCAGGCAGTCTGTAAGTTGGCTCACCGGTTGCTTTGACAATTACTTTATCTGCTGCGTCCTTTTTGTTCTTCAGCAGTTCACTCGTCTTTAGCCATACTGCGCCGTTTTTTTCGTATGAGAGTCCACGCTTTTTGAATTCCTCAAGTGTCTCTGTGATCTTGCCTGATTCATACAATGAACTTTCATTAAAAAATATATCATGTGTAATGCCAAAATTGTGGAGAGTTTGCCTTATTGATTTAAAGCACCAGTTCTCGCCTGCTTCCCGGAAAATTTTATCATCGGCATCTATCAAAGAATCGCCATGCTCTTTATCAAGTATGGCCGCAATTTCCTTTACGTAGTCGCCGGCGTATCCGTCTTCGGGGAATTCATATTCAGGCTCATATATCTGGCGGTAACGCGCGTATACAGACTTCGCAAGGTTATCCATCTGTTTGCCGGCATTGTTGTAGTAATACTCGCGGGTTACTTTGTAACCTGTCCACTCAAGTAAATTTGCGATAGCTTTACCCAATGCTGTTTGCCTGCCGTGGCCTGTATGCAGCTCACCGGTTGGATTAGCGCTTACCCATTCAAGATCCGCGGTTTTACCCGCATTATCATTCAGCCTGCCAAATCTGCCTTTTAGCTCATTAATTTCAGCAAGCCTATTTGCGTAATATTTATCGGCTATAAAAAGATTTATAAAGCCGGGTCCCGCAACTGCAGCTTTGGTAATATATTCATCCGGCAGCGCAAGCTGTTCAATTATTGCTTCCGCAAAATCCTTTGGGTTTTTGCCAAGCTTCTTGGCATACATCATAGCTGCATTGCATGAAATATCGCCATGCGCGGAGTCTTTGGGTCTTTCAAGTATCACCGAAGCCCCCTCGACTCCAAGTGAGCCAAGCGCATTTTTAATCTTATCCGTTACGTATTGTTTTATATCCAATGTTCCTGATCTCAACTTTAAATACTTTTAACTTCAAAAGTCTTACAGACTTTTGAAGTTTTATGAAGAAATTCAATTTCTAAACTAAATTAAGAAGGGTTCAATACTGAACCCTTGCAATTTTTAATTTCTAAATAAACCCCGCGCACCCCGGTATGAAACTAAGCAGCAACTTCTTCGGTCTGCCCAACTACTGCGCCTTTAGTGCCTATAACCTCATAGCTCATGCCTGCTAAGGCGGGAATTTTTGCCGCCATATCATCAAAAACTTCTTCGGTATTATCATAGCCAAACTCAGTACCAAGCACCTTCGCCATCTGTGAAATTACCTTCCATGCCGGGCGGGCATTAAAACGGGTTCCTTTTGTCCACCTGTCGTTATGTGAGCCGAATTTATCAAGCCTGCTTACGGCAAAATCACCGGGAAGCCTTTCCTGCTCAAGTGTAGCAACCGCGGGCTTTATGCGCTGCAGCCTGTTTTGGAAGTTTATAAATGTACCGTTGATTTCCGCGTATGTTGCTGCCGGAAGCACAACTGTAGCTTTGTGGCTCTGCTCATAAAAATTGCTTATGTGCAGTACGGCAATTTCGATTGATTTTGCTATTTCTTCAGTTCTTTCAAGTCTGCCCAAACTATCATTCAGAATGTAAACCATTTTAAACTGTTTGCTCAGTATCTTATCAATAAACTTTGTATCAATTGGATTAATTCCCAAAAGCTTTAATCCGTTTGCATTGGGAGTCTTATCAGCCCTTAAGAGCAACTTGTCATCTTCGCCTTCAATATGCGGAATGTAGGCTATATTATCAGTTCCAACAATCTCCTTTGCAAAGCGCTGCATTACAAAGTTATCTTCAAGTGTTGAATACGGAGAAGCTATAAAAGCAATTTCTTCCGCTTTATAATTCTTAACTTCCGAGATCACTCTTGCAATGGCGTCATCCCAATCACAGTCTTTCAGACCGCCTGCATCCTGTGATACATCTTCATCGCGCATCATTGGCGAGTTCACTCTGGTAGTCTCATCATTAACAAATTTATAAGTATTCAGCCTGCCGTAATCGCACATCCAGTACTGGTTCACATCCATATTTTCACGGGGTGTTAACCTCTTTACAATGTTATCCCTCACCCAAATTTCCATGTTGCAGCCTCTGGCACATCCTGTGCAGATGCTATCGGTATGGCTCATATCCCATACCCTGGCGCGGAAGCGGAAATCGCGGGATGTAAGCGCTCCAACCGGGCAAAGCTCTATCACGTTCATTGAGTACGGGTTATCAAGCTGTTTGCCGGGGAAAGTTTCTATCGTGACTTTTTCTCCGCGGTTTACAAATGTTAACTGCGGGTCGCCTACAACTTCTTCGCAATACCTTATACACCGCGAGCAGCTTATGCAGCGCTCCTGGTCAAACATAACATGCGGACCCAGCTCAACGCGTTTATCTTTATGATTTTTTTCTTCATCAAACCTTGATTTACCAATGCTGTATTTGTAAGCGTAATCCTGAAGCTTGCACTCACCTGCTTCATCACAAATCGGGCAATCAAGCGGATGGTTGATCAAAAGGAATTCCATAACAGCGTTACGCATTCCAACTGCCTTTGGTGAATCAGAATGAACAACCATTCCTTCCATCACCTGTGTTGCGCAGGCAATCATTCCTTTGGGCGCCTTTTCTACTTCAACCAAACAAACGCGGCAGTTGCCTGCTACGCTTAACGATGGGTGCCAGCAAAAATGCGGTATTTCAATTCCTGCAGCTTTGGCCGCTTCTATTATAGTTTGTCCGGGTGTAAAATCCAGTTCTTTTCCGTCAAGAAAAAATTTAGGCATAATGTGAAATCTTTTGTAATAATTCAGTAAATTTACCAGTTTTAAAGGGTTTTATCAATATAAATATTTATGATAATATAATTGATAAATTCTGTTTACCGCGTATTTATACAGCTGCTGGTTAATTGTGAAAGGGGTAGATCGGTTTGCTAAGCTTTGGCTTTGCGCTTCTGAATGAGGTGCTTGATGTACTTATAAATGCCAGGTGAAATTGAGAGGAAAACAATTACAATAATTACCTTATCAATATGATTTTCAATTCCCGGAATTAGCCTGCCGAGGTAAAAGCCTATTAATGTCATACTTAAAACCCAGGCAATACCGCCAACTATGTTATATTGCGCAAATTTCCAGTAATGCATATTGGCAATTCCCGCAACGGTTGGAGCAAATGTCCTTATGATTGGCATGAATCTCGCAATAATTATTGTGATTCCGCCGTGTTTTTCGTAGAAATCATGCGTTTTTATAAGGTAATCTTTTCTAAAAAAGAATGATTTCTCCTTCTTAAACAAGCGCGGACCGGTTTTTGCACCAATCCAATAGCCAGTCGCGTCGCCAATTATTGCACAGGGTATCAGAATAAGGTTTAAATACCATATATTCAGTATCGGCTGACCAGTCAGCGGATCCGGGGTCGCAGCAAAGAGTCCGGCGGTAACAAGTAACGAATCACCCGGCAGGAAAAAGCCTGCCAATAATCCCGTTTCTGAAAATATTATGATAGCCATCCCAACGTAACCCGCCCAAACTACCAGCGCTTTAACATCGTATATCTGATGAAGTATTTCTTTAATGAATTCCAATATAGAACGCAAAAATACAAATATAATACAGTACCCGCAATGAATGATAACTTACATATTAAATGAATAATCTATATTTTTACAAAAATGCCTCATAACTTTTTCTCCAAGAAAATCATAGATAAAAATAATTGAAACCACTTAGAAAACTGTATGACTGGGTTCTGCACTGGGCTGAAACTCCCTACGGCGTAGCCGCTTTGTTTATATTATCGTTCATCGAATCTTCTTTCTTCCCTATACCGCCTGATGCGCTGTTAATAGCATTGTGTTTGGGCAGCAGAAAACTCTCATTTAAATTCGCCCTGTACTGTACTATCGCATCGGTACTTGGCGCAATGGGAGGTTATGCCATCGGTCATTATTTGTGGTATAATTCCGCCGGTCAGTTCACGTGGATCGCGAATTTCTTCTTCGATCATATTCCCGGGTTCACACATCATGCATTCGCTGAAATTGAAACGCAGTATAAAAAATGGGATTTCTGGATCATCTTTACGGCGGGATTTACACCAATACCGTATAAATTATTTACCATCACATCAGGTATATTTAATATTAATATCCCGATGTTCATAATTGCTTCCGTTGTGAGCCGCGGCGCAAGATTCTTTTTGGTGGCTTTCCTGATCTGGAAATTCGGCGAGAAAATAAGGAATTTCATAGATAAATATTTCAACATTCTGGCCCTGGTATTCACAGCCCTGCTGATAGGCGGGTTTGTACTCGTCAAATACGCTATTTAGTAGATGTAACGGGTAGTATTTCCTTTATGATCTCCATAACAGAAAACAGAACAGAGAAAAAGCCCGGCGGGTACAATGTTCTGTATCATGCCTTACTTATTTCAACAATACCATTTTATGAATTTTATTCAAGTTTATAGAACTTAACTTACAGAAATAAATTCCGCTTGAAAAATTTTCAGCATTCCAAATTACTTCATATTCGCCGGCATTGAGTTTTTCATTTAATAACACTGCTACCTCTTTACCAAGTACATCATAGATCGAGATTTTGATATTATCGTTCAAATTGATGTTATAAGAAGAAACATTGAAACTAATTGTAGTATTAGGATTAAATGGGTTGGGATAATTATTCAATAGTACATAATTTTCAGGAACTTGATTATTATTGCTGTGGATCGCAGTTAGAACTGAACTTCTGTATAAACCCGCATTATTAGAACCTGCCAGCATTACATTTGATGGATGATATGCTAAACATGTTCCGCCTGCACCTACTAGTTCTTCATAAGAAACACCGCCATCAGTTGTACGCCACGGAGAATTGATCGAAAAGTAAATATGATTAGAAGGTGTTGAGTATAAATTATAAGTAGATCCAAAAAATGAAGTATTTCCCCAAGAGTTGCCATTATTGGTTGATTTGTATATGGAATATAATATTTGCGTATATATATTTCCGTTAAAATCAGAAACAATTGAATTTACCCCATAAATCGGATCAGCAGGATTTCCTAAATTGGTCCAATTTGATCCCGAATTCGTCGACCTGTAAATAAAGCAGTTATTACCCGAGGTATAGTTTGCCGTAAAAATAGTATTTGCGGGTGTTATAGTCATGAATCTGAAAGGTTCAGCAATAGGACTGCAATTGATCCAGTTTAAGCCCATATTGGTAGTTTTAAGAATACCATTGTTCGTGCAGACAAAAATTTCACCAATTGAATTTATCCGGACTCGATTAGTAGCTATCCCCAAAGGTCCAATATGAATCCAATCATTGCCATTATTCGATGTATAGATTATTCCATTGCTGGAACAAATAAACAAACGATTGGAACTGTCGATATCCATTTTATCTAAAAATTCCGTGGTTTTTAGTACTCTTTTCCATGTGTTTCCTATATCATCTGATAGCCAAACCAGGTTTTCGTATGGCTCTAAACCATAAGTTAATGCAAATACTTTGCCATTATTCAAGGCTCTTACATCTTCAACAGCGGCAATATGTAATCCTAAATAAGACCAGTTGGAGCCTTGGTTTGTGCTCCTGTATACTCCATATTCAGTTCCCAGGATAATATTATTCTGCAAATCTGCTGTAAAAGATGTTCCGTCAAAGATATCAGATATATAACTCCAATTTAATCCTGAATTAGTCGACTTATAAATACCAATTGAAGTTGCTGCTAGAATAGTATTACCATTAGTGTATACTGCTCCTACATCTGTAAACGGTGTGTTCAGCCTAACCCAGGATTGGCCATTGTTATTACTTTGAAATAATCCGCTATCAACAGTTGCGGCATAGATTGTGTTAAGCGTACTTACATGTAAATTGTGAATTTTGTTCGAAGGATATACATTCATCCAATTAGATCCACTATTGGTGGAACGATAAATCCCGCTGGATATTGTCCCCCCAAAAATATTACCGGATGAATCCTGGGCATAACAACTTATAAACGATGGTGCAGTATAAACCAGCTCCCAATTATTCCCACCGTTTGTGGTTCTTTGTATGGTAGCTCCGTAACCTGCAAAAACATTTCCATTCTTATCGCAAAATACTTCATTAACATCAGATAGTATAAACCCTATTTCAATCCATGTTAATCCATTATTTGTTGATTTTCTTACTCCACCATTTCCTAATGCAGCATAATATATATTATTAACTCTATCCAATACTAAACTCTTCAGGTCACTCCCGGGGCCCGGGAAGATCCTAGAGAAATTTGCTCCATTGTTTGTACTTCTGTAAAGACCGCCGTCATTCATGAATCCTGCATGTGCAAGAAAGATAGTTCCGGTACTGTTTACTACAACATCTCTGATATTTCCGGTGGGTGGTCCGGGCAATCTTGTCCAGGTTAACTGACTGAGAACAGAATTCAAATTCAGGAATATAAATCCTATAATAAAAGTAAATCTGATTATGTTTAGAGTTCGGGGCATTTCTCTGATTGTTAAAATTACTAAAAAAGGCTAAAACTATCATTTTTGTTATAAAATTGATAGTTTTAGCCCCTAAACTATAATCAAAAATAATGTTTTGGGTTAACAAAAGCAAGTCCGTCTAATCTCTTTTCAAATCAGATTCTGAAGTCAATTTGAACTTCCTTCGTTCTTAACGGTGTTGCAGAATATATCATTCCAGAAATCTCAAATTTTTAAAAACGATTTTATATGTACACTTTTCTTACCGAAGGTCTTTTTGTGTTCAAGAAAATGTCAGAGACATTTTCGAAGTCCCGCTGAAAGCGGGATCACGCTTGCCTTACTGAGCACAAGCGAGGGAAGGTTTCACCCTTTTACATCTTGTTACAATTCATACAAACCCTATTACAATCTTAATAGTATGTTTGTACAGAAATGAAATCATGGCGAAAGGAAAATAAACGATGAAAATTTCAGCAATTATAACCAAACCTTTTTTTGCTGCAGCGGAGTATTTTGTGAATTCAGTATTGTTTACAGCATCAATGATAGCTGGTTCGAAACTGCAGGTTCAATCAATTAGAGTGAAATAGTTTTTTTGCCGGGAACAAAACCGGTGCTGCTAAAGTGTAATACACAAGACACTGAAACTGGAAAATAATATAAGTGTAACACAATTCTTCAATCTCACCAATATCCTCTTTTGCCGCTATAGTAACCCAAATTACGTAGCGGCTTTTTTTATTAGTCGTAAATTCTTCAAAATATAACAAATTCTTCTTATAAAACCGGCCTTTTAAAAATTGACGTGAAGAAATTATTCGAACGAGCGTGGCAAGAAAAATTGTCTGAATCCGGCAGTTGCCGGATGAGTTTTTTTCTTGCAGCGAAGTGAGAATAATTTTAGTCAATTTTTAAACAGCCTTGACTTTTTTGGTTCTTTTTGTGTCAAGACAAAAAGAACATTACAAAATTGCGGCAAAATGTAAAAATTCAGCAAAGACGATAATCTAAATAGAAATAAAACAAAATTCGTAAAATTTAGAAGCATAATGGCGTTTTTATGCATATTTTTCCATTTACAATTGTTTTTGCAAACAATAATGGTTAATTTTGTATGATATTTTTATGAATACAGTAAATTTGAAAGGATTTCGTGGAAGAGCTTCATCAGACCGTGAAAACGGGGGAAAAACCATTACAGGATCCAGTTGTAACTGCACCAAATGAGATAAATAAC
>JBHEKV010000072.1:0-21078 GCA_041859235.1 Ignavibacteria bacterium
CAACTCCTTCCTGGCCCACTTATTTAAACAATAAGTTGGTTAGAGCATCCCGCCGCAGGCGGGAGGGTGGATGAATCAAATCCTCCCTGGCCCACTTATTTAAACAGTAAGCTGGTTAGAGCATCCCGCCGCAGGCGGGAGGGTGGATGAACCAAATCCCCGCTAGCTTATTTAAACAATAAGTTGGTTAGAGCATCCCGCCGCAGGCGGGAGGGTGGATGAACCAAATCCTCCCTGGCCCACTTATTTAAGAAGTAAGCTGGTTGAAGTAAAGGATTGAAAATGAGTTTGATGTTCTGCAAAGAACATCTTTCAATAAAAGTAAACAAAACCAAAATATAATATAAAACATTTCAGGAGATACAATTAAAAATGGCTAAAGAAAAATTCGATAGAAGTAAGCCTCACGTGAACATTGGAACAATTGGTCACGTAGATCATGGTAAGACAACACTTACCGCTGCTATCACAATGGCACTTGCTAAAAAAGGTAAAGCTAAAGTTAGAGCTTTTGATTCAATTGATAATGCACCCGAAGAAAAAGCCAGGGGTATTACGATTGCAACAGCTCACGTTGAGTATGAAACAGATAAAAGACATTATGCTCACGTTGACTGTCCGGGTCACGCAGATTATGTTAAGAACATGATCACAGGTGCGGCTCAGATGGATGGAGCTATCCTTGTTGTAGCTGCAAATGACGGTGCTATGCCTCAGACAAAAGAGCATATTCTTTTAGCCAGACAGGTTGGCGTGCCAAGAATAGTTGTATTCCTCAACAAAGTTGATATGATATACGAGCAGGAAAAAACAACTGATGATGCTGAGCTTCTTTTGGAAGTTGTTGAATCCGAGTTAAGAGATATATTAAAAAGCTATGAATTCCCGGGAGACGAAATTCCGTTTATCCGCGGAAGCGCATTAAGGGCTATGGAAGCTGCAGTTGTTGAAGGTTCAAGCGCAGATGATCCGAACCTGAAATGCATTTATGATCTTATGGATGCAGTTGATAACTACATTCTTGAGCCGGCAAGAGAAATTGATAAGCCGTTCTTAATGTCTGTTGAAGACGTTTTCTCGATCACAGGCCGCGGTACAGTTGCTACAGGCAGGGTTGAAAGAGGAAAAGTAAAGATGGGCGATGAAGTTGAGCTTATCGGTTTGGGCCAGCACAAGAAAACAGTTGTAACGGGTATCGAAATGTTCCAGAAAGAACTTGAAGAAGGTTTAGCAGGCGATAACTTAGGTATGTTACTCCGCGGTGTTGATAAAAAAGACATCGAAAGAGGTATGGTTATTGCGAAACCGGGTTCGATTACCCCGCATAAATCATTCAACTGCCAGATTTACGTTCTTTCAAAAGAAGAAGGCGGCCGTCATACACCGTTCTTTGGTAACTACAGACCACAGTTCTATTTCAGAACAACTGACGTTACAGGTGTTATGAATCTGCCCGAAGGCGTACAGATGGTAATGCCGGGCGATAACGTTGACAACTTAAAAGTTGATCTTATCACCCCGATCGCGATGGAAGAAGGATTGAAGTTCGCTATCCGCGAAGGCGGCAGAACCGTAGGCGCAGGTGTTGTAACTAAAATTATTGAATAATATTAAAGGTCATAATTAAGGCAGGTATAGAATAACTTGGCAACACAGAAAATAAGGATAAAATTAAAGTCATACGACCACAGGCTTATTGATAAGTGGACAGACAGAATTATTAAGACTATAAAATCTACCGGCGGAGTGGTATCGGGTCCGATACCACTTCCTACCCGGAAGGCAGTTTACACCGTCTTAAGGTCACCGCATGTTGATAAGAAATCAAGGGAGCAGTTCGAGATAAGATCACATAAACGCGTGATCGATATATTGAACTCAAACAAGAAAACAGTTGATGCGCTTACCAAGCTTGATCCTCCCGGCGGCGTATATATCGAAATTAAAACATAAGCAAAGGATACAGATAAATTAATGAAAGGCTTAATAGGAAGAAAACTTGGAATGACATCAGTTTTCACTGATGATGGTTCAAGTGTACCCTGCACTTTGATAGAAGCAGGACCGTGCTATGTAACTGCAGTTAAAACCAAAGATTCAGACGGTTACTCTGCAATTCAGCTTGGTTTTACTGAAAGAAAAGAAAAACGTCTCGCTGTTCCGCAGGTGAAAAATTTCAAAAAGAAAAATTTACCTATTCTCAGGTTCTTAAAAGAAGTAAGGGATTTTGAAAACGCCGAAAACTTAAAAGTGGGCGATGTTATAAAGACCGACCTTTTTAAAGAAGGAGATATTGTTAAAGTAACATCCAAGAGCAAAGGTAAAGGATTCCAGGGTGTTGTAAAAAGACACGGCTTCGGCGGCGGTTCAGTTACGCACGGACAGAGCGACAGGCTCAGAGCACCGGGTTCAATTGGCGCGAGTTCTTATCCTTCAAGGGTATTTAAAGGACAAAGAATGGCAGGCCGTACCGGGGGAGATAAGATCAGTGTTCGTAACTTAAAAATAGTTAAGATCATCCCTGAATCAAATCTTCTGCTTATAAAAGGAGCTGTTCCGGGTGCAATTTCGGGAATAGTAGAGATATACAAAGCATAAGTATCTTCAGCAGTGTTTTTTAGTTTTATCAGGATAAAATAATCAAGCAAAGCATAATAATAAGGTAATATAAAGATGCAATTAAATGTATTTAAAATAGACGGAACCGAATCAAAGGAAAAGATCGATCTTCCATCAAATGTATTTGAAATTGAACCGAATCATCATTTGATCTACCAGGCTGTAAGAACCTATCTTTCAAACCAGAGACAGGGAACACACAAAGCCAAGGAAAGAAGTGAAGTGCGTGGCGGCGGTAAGAAACCATGGAAGCAAAAAGGCAGAGGTACTGCCAGGGCCGGTACGACCAGGTCACCCGTTTGGGTTGGCGGCGGTACTGTACACGGACCAAGGCCGCATACTTACAAGCTTGCTATGACCAAGAAGTCAGCTCAGCTTGCAAGAAAAAGCGCATTGAGCCTTAAAGCTAAGAATGGCGAAATTATGGTTGTTGAAGATCTCAATTTCGAGAAACCAAAAACCAAAGATTTCAGTTCAATGTTAAAGAACCTCAATATTGAGGGAAAGAAAATATTGATGATAACTGTTCAGAACAATGATAATGTGTATCGTTCAGGCAGAAATATTGCAAAGGTTAATGTTTTAAATGCATCAAGTGCGGCAACTTATGATCTGGTAAATAATCAGTTAATTTTGATCCAGAAAAGCGCTGTGGATGAACTTTGTAAACCCTTTTTGAAATAATTTTATAAAGAGAGTATTTAAATAACAGATCATGATAAGAAGTATTCTAATAAAACCTGTCATCACCGAAAAAATGACTCTGCTGCAGGAGCAGAAGAACCAGTATTCCTTTGAAGTTGATATCAAAGCTACAAAAGTTGATATTAAAAACGCTGTCCAGACAAAGTTCAACGTAAAAGTGGATAGTATAAGGACAGTTGTATCGAAAGGTAAACGCAAGTCTCAGTTCACTAAAAGAGGCAGATACGAGGGTTTCAGGCCAAACAGAAAAAGAGCTATTGTTACCTTAGCTAAGGATAACAAAATAGATCTTTTCGAGACTTCAGCATAAGCTATCTTAAGCTTTTTTGGCAGCTCTCACCCCAAAACTTTTTTATAATTTAACCATTCTTTTAACTGCCTATGAAAATTGGAAAACAATTTACAAATAGGGAATCCCAATCCATTGATAAGTACCTTCAGGAGATCGGGAAAGTCGAGCTCCTTGATGTTGAAGAGGAAATTGACCTTGCGAAAAAAATAAAATACGGTGACGATAAAGAAAAACAAAAAGCCTTGGAAAAGCTTACAAAAGCTAATCTGAGGTTTGTCGTTAGTGTTGCCAAACAGTACCAGAACCAGGGACTTTCTCTTGGTGACCTGATCAACGAAGGAAATCTGGGTCTGATAAAGGCTGCGAAAAGATTTGATGAAACCAGAGGTTTCAAATTCATTTCTTATGCAGTATGGTGGATCAGACAATCCATTTTGCAGGCATTAGCTGAACAATCAAGAATCGTAAGACTGCCGCTCAACAGGGTAGGCGCTTTAAATAAGATCGGCAAAGCATACAGTACATTAGAGCAGGCGTTTGAAAGAGAACCCAGCGCAGATGAACTGGCTGAACAGCTTGATATGTCACTTTATGAGGTATCAGATACTCTGAAAATTTCCGGAAGGCATTTATCAATTGATGCCCCGTTTGTACACGGTGAAGACAGCCGTTTGGTGGATATTATGCCTAACCAAAACCAGCCTTTGCCTGACCATACTCTGATCAACGAGTCATTAAAAATAGAAATACAAAGAGCTTTGAATACATTAAGCCCCAGAGAGCGCGATGTATTAAAATTGTATTACGGCCTTGACCAGGAAAATCCGTTAACCCTTGAAGAAATTGGTGAAAAGTTTAAGTTAACCCGCGAACGCGTAAGACAGATAAAAGAAAAAGCGATCCGCAGGCTTAAACATGCTTCCAAAAGCAAACAATTAAAAACATACTTAGGATAGTTCGAATTTCCCGCGCCGCATCCGTGCGGCGCAATTTTTTAATTGTAATTGCCGCCCCGAAAATTTAATCGCTAAATTTATGAATATCATCAAAAAGTTCAAAACTCCATTAATAATTCTGTTTGCAGCAATCATTTCAATAAACTGCGGAAAAAAATCCGGCGGCGATAATATGGTTGAGCTAAATGGCGGAATTAAAGGAGGTGGTATATTCATTGCGAATGAAACTGAGAATATCAGAAGCCTTGACCCGGTCGGCATTAATGATGTTGTTTCGCATCATGTTGCGCACCAGATATATGACCTTCTTGTTGATCTTGATACAAACCTGCAGTTAAGGCCAATGCTTGCCAGCAGGTGGGATATATCACCGGACGGTTTGACATATACTTTTCATTTAAGAAATGAAGTGAAATTCCATGATAATGCATGCTTCCCCGGCGGAAAGGGCAGGAAATTTGTTGCGGCTGATGTTGAGTATTCATTCAAAAGAGTATTAGATCCCAGGACAGGAAGCCTTGGATTTGATTTCTACAAGAATTATGTAGATGGTGCCAAGGAATACAACGAAGAAATTACAAAAGCCACGACAGAAAAACGTGAACCAAAACTTACAGAAGTAAAAGGATACAAAGCACTTGATGATTCTACTTTCCAGGTGAAGCTGACTAAGCCTTTTGCTCCTTTTATATATTATATGTGCCAGGGATTTTCGTACATTGTCCCTAAAGAAGCGGTTGAAAAATACGGCAAGGATTTCTTTCAGAATCCCGTCGGCACGGGACCATTCGTATTCAAAAGCTGGACTCCTGACCTGGAGATAATTATGGACCGCAATCCTGATTATTGGGATAAAGACCAGTTTGGTAACCAGATACCTTATCTTGCAGGTATAAAGTTCCGTTTCATTAAAGATCTCTCACAGCAGCTGCTTGAATTCAAAAATGGTAATTTGTATGAATCATACAGAATACCGAATGAACTGTTTAAGACTATAGTTAATGAAGATAAGACACTTACACCTGAGTATTCAAATTTTATAGTCCAAAGGAAAACTTCGCTTTCTACGCAGTACTATGGATTCCTTGTGACAAGCAAGACATTCTCTGATCCGAAAGTCAGACAGGCATTTAACTACGCAATTGACAGGGAAAAAATACTAAAGTACGTACTCCAGGGATCAGCTACTGATCCTGCAATTTATGGTATGGTTCCGCCAGTTATGCCAAATTACAACGCTAAGAATGTAAAGGGATATACATTTGATCTTGCAAAAGCAAAACAGCTAATGAGTGATGCCGGATATCCGGGCGGCAAAGGATTCCCCGAGGTAACACTGAATATCAACGAAGGCGGCGGAAGAAATACACAGATCGCTGAAGCAGTTCAGGATATGCTGAAAGAGATAGGCGTAACGGTGAAGCTGCAGCTTCTGCAGTTCGCTCAGCATCTGGATAATATCGATGCAGGCAGAAGTGATTTTTACCGTTTAGGATGGAATGCTGATTACCCTGACCCGGAAACATTTCTGAATCTCTTCTACGGAAAGAACGTTCCTTCAAATCCAAAAGATGTAAGTCCGATAAACAGCTTCAGATACAAGAATCCGGAATATGACGCGCTTTTTGAGAAAGCGATAGCTACTGTAGATGTTGCCGAACGAAACAGGCTTTACGAACAGGCTGAGCAGCTTGCCGTAAATGATGCGGTTTGCCTGTTTATTTATTATGATGAAGACTGGAGGCTGATACAGCCGTTTGTAAGGGGTTTTGCCTTAGACCCTATGCACAGGGTCAATATGAGGTTTACCTGGCTTGATAAGTAGATTTTTCATTTGGGAATTATTTTTTATTCTTAATTGTTTTATAACATATACTTAATAAGCTTTTTTTGAGTTTTATTAAACTTTTTTAATAATTATATTTGTTTCTGAAGAATATTCTTCAGAAGAAAACTTAACAAGATAGAAAGGAGTAAAATTTATTTGATTAAAAAACTGATAGTCCTCGGTAGTTTTATTTTACCGGTAGTATTCATTGGGATTACAGGTTGTTCAGCTTCCGGCAGTGATGGTGAGTACAGTGTAAAAACCAACAAGAAAACCAAAAAGACAGAACAGGTTGCCAGTGTAACTGGTATTCAGAAAAAAAGCTTGATAGAGCAGTCTAATTTAGAGACACTCACAAACATTGTTTCCGAATATTCCAATAATTCTGTTGACCGTGACGCTGTAATGATCAGAATAATTGAGCTCATTAACACACCCTATTTATGGGGCGGTACAACAACCAGCGGAATTGATTGCTCCGCATTTTGCCAGAGAGTAATGAAATTTGCTCTCGGTATTGATATTCCAAGAACTTCGATTATGCAATCAACAGTAGGTGACCCGGTTGAGAGAGAAAGTCTTCAGTTTGGTGACCTCGTTTTCTTTAACACTATCGGCAGCAGAATATCACATGTTGGTATTTATCTGGGTGAGGGTGTTTTTGCCCATTCATCTTCAAGCGGCGGAGTTAAAACAAGCTCGCTTAATGAAGATTATTATAACGCGAAATATGTTACAGCAAGACGTGTTATAAAGTAACGAATGGCGACCTATATTATCAGAAAGTTACTGTATTCTGTCCTCGTACTTGTGGGGGTAATTACAGTAACTTTTTCTTTAATGTATGTAATTCCCGGCGACCCTGCCAGGTTAATGCTTGGGCAGCGCGCTGATATAGCTTCAATAGATGCGGTGAGAAAACAGCTTGGACTTGATGACCCGCTTTACGTTCAGTACGGCAGATTTATGGTAAAAGCAGTTCAGGGTGATCTTGGGAGGTCATATTCATCCAACAGGGATGTGCTCACCACAATAATAGAAACATTCCCGGCTACAGCGGTACTTGCAGTATCTGCACTTATACTTTCATCTATAATTGGAATCCTTATTGGCGTTATTTCATCGGTGAGACCTTATACTTTTGCCGACAATTTTTCAATGCTTGTTGCATTGTTCGGTATTTCGTTTCCGCCATTTGCACTGGGACTCATTATGGCGCTTGTATTCGGCGCCTGGCTTAAATGGTTTCCGATCTCAGGATACATTAATAACGGTATGATATACCTTGTATTGCCTATGCTGACCCTTGCATTAAGGCCTCTTGCGATAATTGCCCGTTTGACCCGTTCAAGTATGCTTGATGTGCTTGGGCAGGATTACGTAAGAACGGCGAGAGCTAAAGGAGTAAATGAATGGAAAGTAATAATAAAGCATGCACTCAGGAACGCGCTGAATCCGGTTATAACTACTATCAGCGCATGGCTTGCCGCATTATTAGGAGGAACTTTCTTCATTGAATATATTTTCAACTGGCCGGGAATTGGTTTGCTGGCCATCAATTCAATTCTATCATTGGACTTTCCGATGATACAGGGAACGGTGCTTTTTACGGCTGTGATATTCATAATTGTAAATATGATAGTGGATATCGTTTACGCGTTCCTGGACCCCAAAGTAAAATTATCATAAATCAATAAATAAATTTCAAACAATGAAGAAACTAACATGTTTAGCTCTTTTTTTCCTCATGAATTTTTCAGTTTTGTTTGCGCAGGCAAATGTTTATTCGCCTTTTGCCGTGAATGAAATGAAAACCAATTCATCTTCTGCTGAACTTTCAAAGTCAGTTGACGGTGCGAAAATAATTGACGTGAATTTCGGTATGGTAAATGAGATACTCAGATCACGTTCAGAAAATATAACCGTCAAGCTGCCGTTTAACGGCACCGATATGCAGGTGAACCTGCACAGGTTTGATATTCTAACTGATGACGCTAAGATCGTTTCGGGCACTCCCGGCGGTGATGTATTGCTGAACAGGAATAATGAGTTTGTTTCGTATACAAGCAATCTGAACGACAAGTATTCACCACTGGTAGTAATAACTTTTTTTAAAGATGATGTAACTGCACTTGTGATTTCAAATTCCGAGACTTACGTTCTTGCGAAGCAGAATCATACCGGTGATTTTATCTCATATCAAAGCAGTAAATTAAAAATCCACAGTGAATTCAGCTGCCGCTCAGATGAGCTGGGTATACCCGAGAGGATCACAGAAATACAGAAAAATCTTTCAGGAAATTTCAGTCCAAGTATGAGCAGTACGCTTCTGAGGGCAAACATAGCTGTCGAATCAGATTTTGAATTCTTCTCATTCTGGGGCAATTCAGTTGATCGTGCAAGCAATTATATTATCTCTTTGTATGTTCCTGTTTCTGCAATTTACACCAGGGATATAAATGTACAGCTTCAGTTAGGCTATATTAGAGTATGGTCAACCTCAAGTGACCCATATCCGGATGCAACTTCATCAAGCACACTTTTGAATTCATTCCGCAACTACTGGAACCAGAACATGCAGTCAACCCAGCGCACACTTGCGCATTTTATTTCAACAAGACCGGGCGGTTTAGGCGGTATTGCATGGGTTGATGTTCTTTGCGCAAGCGGACCCGCCAGCTACGGCTACGCATTCAGCGACGTTGACGGTACATTCAACCAGCTTCCAACATATTCATGGGATTGTATGGTAGTAGCGCATGAAACAGGTCACAATTTCGGGTCACCGCATACACATAGCTGTTCATGGCCGGGCGGACCAATTGACAGCTGCTATACTGTGGAAGGCGGCTGTTATACAGGTCCCCAGATACCGCGCGTTGGAACAATTATGAGCTATTGCCATTTGAACGGTTCCATAGCATTGTTCTTTGGGCCGCTGCCTACACAATTAATAAGGAACAGAGCGGAAAATGCAGGGTGTATGAATTCTTTGACCGGCTATCTTGTTGCGACTCCAAACGGCGGGCAGGTTTTCAGAACTAACAATAATCCGTTAATTATCTGGGGTACTTCAAATACAGGAAATGTTGATATTCAGTACACTACCAATAACGGATCCAATTGGGTAACTATTCAAACAGGTGTTGACGCAACATTGAGAAATATTACATGGACTATACCATATATACCTACTACAACCCAGGCAAAGGTCAGGGTTTATGAATCAGGCAATTCAGCAAACGGTGATCTGAGCGACAGCGTTTTCCAGATAAGACCCGCAATAAATAGTTTCTACCTGATAGAGCCTGTTCAGTTATTCAGAACCGGGGTTTCTTCCGGGGATACTTCCAGGCTTCACTTCACGTATCAAAAAGCGGGCACATTGCCTGAGATCAAATATAAGTGGGTGTTAAGCACGCTTAATAATCAGAATACATATACCGCTTTTTCAAACAATTCAGGTAATGATACAGTGTTTTCAATTACCCGCTCCAGGTTGGATTCGCTTGTGAGCTCATGGGGCGCGCCTAATGTTGGAGATTCACTGAGATTAAAATGGTTTGTTAAATGTTACACGCAGCTAGATTCATCAAATTCAAGCAGTAATAATCTCATTACATTTATCCGAGGAGTAATTGGCATTGAGCCGATATCATCTTTGATACCGGAGAAGTTCTTTGTTAATCCCAATTATCCGAATCCTTTTAATCCTGAAACAAAGATCAAATTCGGACTGCCGGCAAATGCAAACGTTAAAGTATCGGTGTACGATATGCTTGGAAGGGAAGTAGATGTGCTGGTTAACTCCAAACTTGAAGCAGGAGAGTACCTTGCCAGCTGGAATGCTGTTAACTTCGCCTCAGGAATTTACATATACAGGATTGAAGCAAACGATGTAAAAGGTAATAATTTCATTGAAACCAGGAAAATGGTTCTCGTAAAATAATAAATCACTGACTTACATAAATATCAAAAGCCTCTGAAGTAATTCAGAGGCTTTTTTTTGATAGGGTCGTTTGAAAAATGGAATTTTTTTAAATGTGCAGGAATTTTATATTATGTTAAATTAAATGAAAAGATGGCCATAAACTACAATAAATTCACTATCAAAGCTCAGGAAGCTATGCAGGCAGCTTCCGAAATTGCAGCTAATTATTCAAATCAGCAAATTGAGCCTGAACATCTTCTGGCGGCGCTGATACAGAACAATGAAAGTATAGCGGTATCTCTTATAAACAAAATAGCTTCAAATACCGATACAATAAGGATAAAAGTATCAGGGCTCATTGATAAGCTGCCAAAAGTATCCAATACAACAACATCAAATCAGTTCCTTTCACAGAATCTGCAGAAAGTGCTGGATGATGCTGTTAAAACAGCTGCTCAATTACATGATGAGTACGTTAGCATTGAGCACCTTCTGTTGGCGCTTTCTGACGATAGGTCAGAAACGGGCAGATTGTTAAATTCTCAGGGCATTACCCGTGAATCGGTGCTATCTGCATTAAAAGATGTTAGGGGAAGCCAGCGGGTAACTTCGCAGGCGCCTGAAGAGACATACCAGTCACTTAAAAAGTACGGCAGAGACCTGAACCAGCTTGCAAAGCTTGGCAAACTTGATCCGGTTATTGGCAGAGATGATGAGATAAGAAGGGTATTGCAGGTACTTTCAAGGAGGACAAAGAACAATCCGGTTTTGGTTGGCGAGCCCGGAGTGGGTAAAACGGCAATTGCCGAGGGACTTGCTTTCAGGATCGTGAATGGTGAAGTTCCTGAAAATTTGAGGTCTAAAACGGTGATTGCGCTTGATATGGGAGCACTTATTGCCGGGGCAAGTTACCGCGGACAGTTTGAAGAACGCCTGAAAGCTGTAATAAACGAAGTTAAACAAAGTGATGGTGAAATAATCCTTTTCATTGATGAAATTCATACACTGGTTGGTGCAGGTAAAACTGACGGGGCAATGGATGCGGCAAATATTCTTAAGCCTGCTCTTGCAAGGGGAGAGCTGCATGCAATTGGCGCAACAACGCTTGATGAATACCGCAAGTATATAGAAAAGGACCCGGCGCTTGAACGCAGGTTCCAGCCTGTTATTGTGGATGAACCCTCGGTAAAAGATACAATTTCAATTTTGCGGGGACTTAAAGAGAAATACGAAGTGCATCACGGCGTAAGAATTACTGATTCTGCAATTGTATCAGCTGCTTCGTTATCACACAGATACATTACTGACAGGTTCCTGCCTGATAAGGCAATAGACCTGATTGATGAGGCCGCTAGCAAGCTGAGAATAGAAATTGATTCAATGCCGGAAGAACTTGATGTCATTGAGAAAAAAATAAAACAGCTGGAAATTGAAAGAGAAGCTTTGAAGAGAGAAATATCGTAAGGAAAAGCTCCTGTAATCAGTAAATGACTGCTATTTTTCGATATCCTTAAGTTCCGGTTTGCTTTTTTTCTTATCTTCAAGAACAGGTAAAGTGAAAAGGAACGTTGTGCCTTTGCCAACTTCAGATTCGAACCAGATCTTGCCGTTGTGCTTTTCAATAACACGCTTGCACAAAGCCAGCCCGATACCTGAACCGGGGTACTTTCTGTGATCGTGAAGTTTCTGGAATACGATGAATATCCTTTCTGAAAACCACTGCTCTATGCCAATACCGTTATCTTTAACTGCAAAAAGCCACATACCGTCTTTCTTTTCCGCTGAAATAACAATTGAAGGGGTATTTTCACCCTGGTACTTGATAGCGTTTGCTATCAGGTTTTGGAATACCTGTGTTATCTGAACAAAATTGCCGTAAATTTTAGGCAGGGTAAACTGCTTAATATTTGCTTTGCTTTCTTTAATTGCAAGCTCAAGATTAGCGATCGCGTCTTTTAAAGCGAGATTGCAGTCAACTTCTTCTTTTACCGCGCGCTCAGTTCCCACCCGTGAATACATCAGGAAGTCTGTAATAAGCCTGTACATTCTTGTCACACCGTCATCGGCGGCACTTATCTGCTCTTCCATTTCAGGCCCGAGTCGTTTTTTATACTTCTTGTTCAGTGTTTCCAGGAAATTCTGAATTGACCTGAGCGGCTCCTGGAGGTCATGTGAGGCCGCGTATGAGAATACATACAGCTCTTCATTGGATAGAGCGAGCTCTTCGGCGTATCTTCTTAATTCTTCTTCAACCTGTTTTTTAAAGGTAATGTCCCGCGATATCGCTGAAACGCTGGTTACTATTCCCGCTTCATCCCAGATAGGCGATAATGTTAGCGAAACATCTATGACCTTCTTATCTCTTCTCTGGCGTTTTGTTTCAAGTGATTCTATCCTTTCGCCTTTTGCAACCTTGTTAAGAATGTGATTTAGTTCATTCTGCTTGAAATCAGGTATTACGATAGAAATATTTCTTCCAATAGCGTCACGTTCGGAATAGCCGTACAGCTTTTCAGCTCCGGGATTCCAGCTTTGGATCTGCCCATCAATGCTCATTGCGTAAATGGCGTCAATCGAGTTCAATACGATCGATGCAAGCTGATTCTTTATTTCTTCATTCTTTTTCCTTTCGGAAATATCACGAAGAATTGTTATTACATGAGGGATTGAATGATAAAGTACAGGTGTTGAAGCTACGCTCACATCCAGGTATGTTCCGTCCAGTCTCTTGATGGTGATATCAATAACAGGTACCTGCTTCATGTATTTAACCATTTCTTCAACTCGTTTGGCTATCTTTTCTCTGTAGGAGTAATGTACCAGTTCATTAACGCTTGAGCCTATCAGCTCATCTTCGGTTTTTGCGCCAAATAACGCAATACCTGCCTGGTTAACAAACAGCAGCTTCCCGTCTCTGTGAATGGTAATTGTATCCGGGGAGAGATCAACCGTACTTCTGAGCCTGTTCACATTATCCTGTAACTCTTCGATATTTTTGGTCAGGCCGGCGATCTGCTCGCTGGATTCTTTAGCCCTTCTTCTTGAAAATACAGCGAATGCGAAGCCGAATAACATGAGTACGAACAGCAGCTCAACAATCCTGAAGCCTTCTGTATCGGCCGCAATATTTCTCATAAGAACAAAAAAATCAAGCATTGATGCCGCAATGAGGATAAAAATAATTATCGAAAAGATAATTATAATATCTTTCAGGTCGCTTGATTCCCGGTTCTTATTTTTGGTTTCTTCTGCCAATTATTTCGCTTTTTAACTCTTTTCTTAACTCTGCTATTTCTCTTATAGTTCTGAATATTATTGATGGTCTGGCGGCCGTAGATACACCATCTATCCTTGGAAGGTGCTTAACGCCAAGCTCTGTAAATGTATAACCAAGCAGTCCTGCCCTTATCATAATCTCCGCGTCAATAAATGCGTCTTTGGTATTTACTTTTATTTTTTTGAACAGATCTGTCTTAATTATTTTGAATGCGCAATCTATATCAATGTAGTCAATATCAAACGCGTATCTGAGTATTACATTGTAAACAAAACTTGTTAGCTTTCTGTACGGAGAGTATTGTTTCTTCTTTCTGTATCCTACTACCATATCACTGAAAGGGAGCAAAGCGACAAATTTTTTTAATTCTTCCAGATCAAACTGGTTATCTCCATCAGTATAAAAAACATATTCAAACTTGGCAGTTGAAAATCCTTCCCACAATGTGGCTCCGTAGCCTTTATTCTTTTCGTGGTGAATAACGTTCACTTTCGGATATTGGCGCGCCAGTTCATCTGCAACTTCACCTGTTTTATCAGGACTCCCGTCTTCAATTATCGTAACTTCATAATCTTTCAGCTGCAGTTCTTCAAGAACTTCAACAGCTTTACGTACCACTTTACCTATATTTTTTTCATCATAATATGCCGGAAAGAAAACCGACAGCCTTATATCCTTATTCGTTATCAAGATAAAATCTCCATGTATTTTTTAATCCCTCATTAAAGCTGTATTCCGGTTTCCATTTCAGGTATTTAGCCGCAAGCCTGTTATCAAGTACGTTAGCCTTCACGTCAAATTTCCTGCCGGGCATGTATTTAACATCAAAATCCAGTTTAAGCACTTTTCTGAACCGGTCAAGTATCTGGTTGATAGAAAGCCCCTGAGCACTGCTTATGTTATATATCCTGTTTGATGAATTATCTTTAATGGCTCTGTAAATTGATCGTGCCCCGTCCTTTATGTAGAAATAATCTCTTATGACCTTGCCGTCTCCCCATACTTCAAGAGTTTCATCTTTCTTTATCTTATACAGAAGGTGGGCAATAAGCCCCTGTGTCAGCAGCGGGTTTTGTCTTTCTCCGTATGGATTGGCAAAACGCAGTATCTTGTAATTCAGCCCTTTCAGAACATTATACAGATGAAGATACTTTTCTATCGTCAGCTTTATGATGCCGTATGAACTGGTTGGATCAGTAGGGTGTTTTTCGCTAACCGGCAGTTTTACGGGGTTGCCGTATACTGTTCCCCCGGATGAAATAAATATCACTTTCCTGGTACCGTACTCGGCGCACTTTTCAAACAAATGCAAAGAAGAGATCAGGTTGCTTTCAACATCGTAGAACGTATTTAAGTTAGATGTTGCAGGAACTGTTGAGCTTACCAGGTGAACAACGTTATCTTTTCCTTTCAGCGCTTTGCTTATATCTACTTCATTGTTAAAATCACCTTCGATAAAATCGATCTCACTCAGAATATGTGCAACATTCTTTTTAGAAGCATTCAGCTTATCGAAAACAGTGACGCGGATACCGTTGTTAAGCAGGTCTTCAGCAATGTGAGAACCTATGAACCCTGCACCCCCGAAAATTATACAGCTTTCTTTCAACTTCTTTTAACCTTTTCCTAATTTCAGAACATATCTGAATGGTATAAAATAAAAAGGGATCCTTCTTACCGAGAGAATTCTGAATAGTTTTAATGATTGCTGTTTTATCAGTCTTAAACTGTATTCATGGATATGCCATTCATCCAGATTGTTTTTGGCGGCAAGATCCCATTGGCTTTCCCTGGGCTCCAAAACCCTTCTTAAACCGCAATTTAAGAGTATTTTTTTAGTAAAAATAATCAATTTTTCGTTGGGTATAGAAAGTGAAATAACACCGTTATCTTTCAATACCCTTTTCATCTCTTCAAGTATCATCGGGGGTTCAAGAACATGTTCAAATACTTCTGTGCATATTATCCTGTCAAAGCTTTTATCAGGGAAGGGAAGCTTCTCTCCTTTTGCAAGCAAAAGCGCCGCTTTGCCGCCGAGCCTTTTCTTTGCTCTTTCTATCTGCGCCGGCGAAATATCAATTCCGGTCAGCATTCCTTCCTGTATCCTTTCCAGAATATGCCCTGCACCGCATCCTACTTCAAGTACTTTATCGGTCTTGTGAATATCAGCTTCTTTAAGAAGCACACTGATCCTTTTATTTTCTATATACCTGAATAGCCTGTTCGGGTGATTGTAGAATTTATCAAGATCATGCCTGATGGCATGTTCTTCATTCCACGCTTCAAAGCCCTCAGGTGAGGGTCTCATTGCTTTTCAAATATAAAAGATGCGAACCGCTGGTCCTGTGAAATAATCTGTTTAATGAACTTATATTTTACGGTATCTCTTAAAACATCCAGCTGAACGTCGTTCTTGAATTCCGGCCTGTAGCCGTAGTGAGATTCCCAGATTATATATGAACCTTTAGGCGCTTCGTTCAGATTCTTCAGATCAAGTTTTTTAAACAGCTTTTGATCTTCTTTGTACTGGCTGGAATAGAACATTATGAAAGTGTGATTAGTCAGCTTTTCTTTGCCCTTTGCTTCTGTTATATTATCAAGGAACTCGGCGGTCTCTTTCACGGAAATGTTTTCAGGAGAAAGTTTTTTCGGCTCAACAAAATAAAGATGAACCGCCGCTAGTATCACAAGCGCGATACCAAGAGAGCTCATGTATTTTGTTCTGGATTCATTCCACAGCGCAACTGAAAGGATAAAAAACAGCGCAACGAAAATTATCTTAAAGTACTCTGCTTTTTCAAGCAGGATAAATCCATCGGTAGCTTTTGAAAGAAACAAAAGTACCATCATCGCAAATACACCCGTAATAATATAATTTGTGGAACGGAATTTCTTCAGTGATAGATTGTTAAGCCCTACGGCGGCAAAAAAGGCGCAGATAGGGGATATGTGAAGCAGGTAACGCCAGTTACCGGGGTTTGGTCCATCGCTTACCATTGTAAGCATTTGTATCACAAATATTGAAACAAAAATAATATAAAACTCCGCGTATTTTTTTAAATATTCTTTTATCTTTGAAGTGTCATTTAAGAACCCGAAGAACCCGGGAAGGAACAAAGAAAGGCAAACAGGACCGACAATAAAAATATAAACTTTGAAGTAATGCAGCAAACCCTGTGATTTGTAATTCAAACCCGCTACAGACTGCATTTCAGTTAGTACAAACATGATATCACCGGTCTTAATGAAACCAAGCAGATTGTACAGCACCGGGAAAATGAATAAAGTAGCCGCGAACAGGTATTGCTTACGCAGGGCGAAAATTACAGCGAAAACAAGTATCAGAAGTGCGATTTCCTGCCTTATAGTATAAACATAGCCAAGCAGCAGTGCGCTGAATAAAAATTTCTCCCGCTTGTACAATATCAGGAATGTTACAATACACAGTGCGGTGAATATTTCGGAATATGACCGGAATGAAAGATCAACATACAGCGGCTGTGTCGCAAGGAGGAGCGCTCCAATAAATGCAAAACCAACCTTATATGTTCTGATAAGCAGATAAGTTATGTATACAGTAGTTGCCGCAACCAGGGAGTTGAATATAAGCACAGCATCATAGCTAATAAGCGCGGGAATAACCATGAATATTTTGTACCCTGGCTTGGGTCCGTTGCCAAGAATTACCCAAGGATCCTGCCAGAAATTAAGCATGTTAATATATTGCGCTACTTCGTCATCCTGGTAGAAACCAACTGCGATCTTGCGGTACGAATAGTATAAAACAGTCAGGATGGGGATAATCAGCCATAAATACCTGTGATATTTAGCCTCAAATCCAGTTTCACTGTATGGTATATCAAGTACTGATTCCTGCTTTTTTGATGTGATTTCTGAAGTTTTTTTCTTGCTCATTAAATTTCCGGTTCATAAAAAACAAATATATGCAAGCAACCGCTAATATTCTATTCATTTTAAAGAATTTTCAATTTTAGTATCTTTGAAGAATTCAATATAAAAGGAGTTGTTCTGTTAAATGGCAAAAGCAAAAACCGTTAATCCAACAGCCAAGAGACTTGAGATCATAGAAAAAGAGATATCAGAATTAAGCACTGAGCGCGATGAACTGAAAGCGCACTGGGTACTTGAAAAAGAATTGATATCAAGTATCCGTAAGATGAAAGAAGAACTCGAAAATCTTAAGATCGAAGCTGATAATTTTGAAAGACAGGGTGACCTGGGAAAGGTTGCTGAGATCAGGTACGGCAAAGTTATCGAGCTTCAGAAGAACATTGAAACGCAGTCGGCAAAACTTTCTGAACTGCAGAAAAAATGGAAGATGCTCAAAGAAGAGGTTGATTCTGAAGACATAGCGGAAATAGTGGCCAAGTGGACAGGTATCCCGGTTTCAAAAATGCTTGAAAGCGAACGCGCAAAACTTCTGCATATTGAAGAGAATCTTCATAACAGGGTTATAGGCCAGGATGAAGCGATATCCGCAGTTGCAAACGCGATCAGGCGGAGCCGGGCGGGATTGCAGGATATAAACCGCCCCATCGGTTCATTTATTTTCCTGGGAACGACAGGTGTTGGCAAAACCGAGCTTGCAAAAGCGCTGGCAGAATTTTTGTTTGATGATGAGCACAACATAGTGAGGATAGATATGAGTGAGTACATGGAGAAGTTCTCTGTAAGCAGACTGATAGGCGCGCCTCCGGGTTATGTTGGATATGAAGAAGGAGGGCAGCTAACAGAAGCAGTCAGAAGGAAACCATACAGTGTAGTTCTGCTTGATGAGATCGAAAAAGCGCATCCGGATGTGTTCAATATACTTCTGCAGCTGCTTGATGACGGTATACTTACCGATTCTCAGGGCAGAACTGTCAATTTCAAAAATACGATAATAATCATGACCTCTAACCTGGGTTCTCATTTGATACAGGACGAACTGATGACGATAAATGATAACAACAGGGATGAAATTCTGGGCAGGCTGAAAGAAAGGCTTTTTGAATTGCTGCGGCAGAAGATAAGACCTGAGATACTGAACAGGATAGATGAGGTTGTAATGTTCAAGCCTCTGCTTGGCAGCGAACTTAGAAGTATAGTGGATATCCAGTTGAAAGGTATCAGCAATATGCTCCTTAAAAACAGCGATATTGTCCTGAGTGTAACAGATGACGCCAAAGACTGGCTTGCGAAAATAGGTTATGATATTACCTTTGGCGCAAGACCGCTGAAAAGGACAATTCAGAATCACATTACTAATCCTTTGAGCGGGAAAATTCTTTCAGGAGAGATACTGCCCGGAGATAAAGTTGAAGTTAACGTAAACGATGCCGGAAAGTTCCTGTTTAACGGCAAATAAAATTAAAGTCCATTTTTAATAATACAAACCTGATGAAGGGGGGATTATGAAAAACATATTACTTACATTTCTTTTGGTTTCATTCTTTGTTTTACCGAGGCACGTACAATCTGCAGATGTAAATTATTCCCATACCGCTTACAGCGCGTTTACGGTTGTACCGACCGGCTATGCCGGCATGCAGGGCACTGCAAGCTTTCTTGGCCCGCTTAGCAACGCGCAAAGAACTTACCAGCTTCTGATAAAGGATTCGTTGCTGACAGGTATCATAGGTCAGAGGATAACGGGCTTTACATACAGACTTCTTGCGTCAGCTGTCAGCAATTGGCCGGCTTCAGATGTGACATTCACTAATTACGATATTTATTTAAGCGGTTCTGTTGCCCCTGAAAACCGGAGCCTTACATTTTCGCAGAACGTCGTAGGTCCTCAAAAACGGGTTAGGTTCGGCTCACTTACAATCAATGCGGGTTCGTTTCCTGCAGGCGGAAGCCCCACGACATTTGGTTCGGAAATTACATTTGATTCAGGGTATGTGTATAACGGAGGACATTTGCTGATCGAAATAAGGCATACAGGATTTACAGGAACATCGGCAAGTGTTGATGCTATTGGAACATCAACGAGCGGATACGGCACTCTTTTCAGCGCATGCTGGACAGGCAACTATGCCGGTACTTCCGGGACACAGGGTAATTTTGCGGTGATCAGGCTTACAACCGGTCCGCTTACGGCTGTAGAAAACGGCTCTGAAACTGCAAAGTCATTTTCTCTCAGGCAGAATTATCCGAATCCGTTCAATCCTGTAACCAATATTTCGTTTGAACTGGAGCGGTCTGCCGCTGTTTCCCTGAAAGTGTATGATGTATCGGGTGCAGAAGTGGAATCCCTGTTAAGCAATGAAACATTGCAGGCAGGAATGAGTACGCTGCTGTACAACGCGGATAAACTCAGCTCAGGGATCTATTTCTATTCTTTGTTTATTGAGGGACAGAAGGTTGAAACCAGAAAAATGATGCTGATTAAGTAAAAAAATACAAAACTGCAATGAACCCAGTAAGATGATCGGATCTGTATGGGTAAGTACGAGGCGGCATTATGCCGCCTCTGTTTTTTTCGGTAACTAATTGTCATAACAACTGCTGATATTTATCTCATAACACGTAACTATTTTATGTAATACAGCCGTTTATGCGTGTAAGATATTCTGAAGTGCATATAGCTTAAGCAATTAGAAATTAAGTGTAACTACTTGGTTAAATTTTAGCTTGTCAAATCTTTTTATTCCCTTTATTTTGAAATTCAATTTACAACAATAATGAAACTTACCATAATCTCGAAAGGGGGATTACTATGAAGAGAAATTTACTCTTTGCCGTTGCATTGCTTCTTGTAACAGTTGTTTCATATTCACAGCTTTCATGGAAATGGATGCACCCTACACCGCAGGGCAATACTTTAAGATACGCAAAGATGTTTTCAGCAACTGACTGGGTTGCGGTTGGCTACGGCGGTACTTTCATGAAAACTACCAATGCTGGAGTTAACTGGTATATAACTCATGATGCAGCCGGGGTTAAAACAAGTTCGCAGATCCTGCTTTACAATGCATGGTTCTTTAATATGACAACCGGTATTGTTTGCGGCTCAAGCGGACAGATATGGAGAACCACAAACGGCGGTTTAAATTTTGATTCCATACCAAGCGGGGTCACTTCAACTCTGTATGGAATACATTTTGTTGATGCAAATACAGGATACATAGGCGGCACATCCGGCACAGTGCTAAAAACAACCAACGCAGGCGCAAACTGGAGCGCATTGACAACAGGTACTACTTTTACCATAAACAATATTTTTGCGCTGAATAACAGGGTATATTGTCCAACAAGTACTGCATCAATATTGCTTACTTCATATGACGGCGGAACGACATGGTTCAACGATACAACTGCCGCGACAGCAAATTCATTATACGATGTGGCATTTAAGGATTCATTGACCGGAATTGTGAGCGGTGCTACAGCAACTGTGAGATACACAACAGACGCGGGATTGACGTGGACTCCTTTTACCGGTTTACCTTCCACTTCATTCTGGAG
>JBHEKV010000114.1:0-8574 GCA_041859235.1 Ignavibacteria bacterium
TTTTAAAGCTATGAATAAAAAATTTCTTGGAGCAGCGGCATTAGTTATTATCTTCGCTTTCGGTTTTCTGTACCTAAACCAGTCTTATTTGATAGCTAACGATAAAGACGGTAAGGATTGCAGCAAAGAATGCACAACAAGCGCAGGCGATAAATCAGGCTGTGATAAAACAGCGGCAATTGAATCATCCGGCGATAAAACAGGCTGCGATAAATCAAAATGCGGCGATAACAGCAATATTAAAGCCGGCGGCGAATTTTCAAGCTACCAGTTTGTTACAGATAAAGTTACATGCGATGATTCAAAAGCAGATCTTCAGAAAAACATTTTAAGCATAGCAGGCGTAAAAGAAGTTAGTTTCGGTTCAACCTGCAATGTATCAAAAATGACAAATGTAACTATAATGTATTCAGCAGGTGAAACCAGCGAAGAAAACATCGCTGCTTCTTTAAAAGAAAAAAACATGGATTGCTCCGGTAATTCAGGATGCAATAAAGATGGCAAAAACTCCGGTGATGTTAACAAAGAATGCCCAAGTAAAAACAAAAAATCAAACGATTCAAAGCAGCTGTAATTTTTAAAAAATACAGATTTTAAAAAGGAGATTGGAGACAATCTCCTTTTTTTATGTATATTATTGAATAAAGACTGTTCACGTTTTATAGTAATTCTGTAGGCGTCGTGGCTTGCCCGACGCCTTGGTAATTTTTTAAACCAAAAGAAATATCGGTAATGATTCAATCTTTGTATGCACTCGAAACAGCGTTTCGTGTTACTATTCGTGGCACGAGGTAACAACAAATAATTCTCTTTTAACCCTATCAATATTTAACTAAATTTGTATACTAAACAACCACATTATGCCTGAAAAAATATTAGTTCGTGATAAATTCATTTCTACCAATGAAGTGAAACCCGTAATTAATCCATATACAAATAAAACTGTCGGTGAAGTTTTTATTGCAGGTGATGATGATTTCAACGCTTCTGCGGAATATCTTTCATCATTTGCAAAAGATTATGCAAACCTGCCAACATATAAAAAACAGGATTTACTGTATAACATATCCGGCAGAATTAAAGCGCAAAAAAATGAGCTTGCCAAACTCATAACCGACGAAACGGGGAAGCCAATAAAGTTTTCTATGATTGAAGTTGACCGGGCAATATTTACTTTCAGGCTTGGTGCAGAAGAATGCTCACGCATTTACGGCGAGGTCCTGCCGCTTGACCTGCTGCCCGGCTCTGAAAATAAAACAGGGATAGTTCGAAGGTTTCCCATCGGATTGGTGCTTGGTATTACTCCATGGAACTTCCCGGTAAATCTTGCAGCACACAAAATAGCACCTGCACTGGCCTCAGGGAATGTGATAATGATTAAGCCCTCGTCAAGCTCAATGCTCACCGCTATTGCGCTGGGTAGAATTGTTTATGATGCATACACAGAACTTGGAATTACTTCAATACCTGTAAACATCCTTCCAATATCCGGAAGTAAGATGGATAAACACATATCCGATAACAGGATAAAGCTAATCAGCTTCACCGGCTCAGGGGATGTTGGCTGGGGAATAAAGAAAAAGTCCGATAGACAAAAAGTATCACTTGAGCTTGGCGGAAATGCCGGAGTAATTGTAAATTATGATGCCGATATTGATACTGCAGTTGCCAAAATTACAGTGGGCGGATTCTCACAGGCGGGTCAGAGCTGCATTTCTGTACAGCGGGTATATATTCACAGGAATATTTATGAAGAGTTCAGGAAAAGATTAGTTATTGCGGCAAAGAAAATAAAATTCGGCGATCCCTATGATGCTGAAACAATTACGGGACCAATGATAAATGAAGAAGAAGCAAAACGCGCTGAAAAATGGATTAGCGAAGCGATGGATTCGGGTGCTGTGATATTAACAGGCGGAT
The DNA here is from genome assembly GCA_041859235.1 of Ignavibacteria bacterium. Taxonomy (GTDB): domain Bacteria; phylum Bacteroidota; class Ignavibacteria; order Tepidaquicellales; family OLB5; genus OLB5. The sequence goes on from JBHEKV010000114.1 coordinate 1,921, forward strand.
TAAGAAACGGCGCAGTTGTTGAGCCAACAGTGATAGAAAACGCTCCGGATAATGCAAATGTAAAATGTGCAGAGGTTTTTGCTCCGGTTATCACAATTGAAATGTTTAGTGATTTTAAAGATGCAGTGAATAGAGTAAATGATTCCAGATTTGGCTTGCAGGCCGGCGTGTTTACAGAAAACATGCCTGATATTTTGTACGCATACAACAATATTCACACAGGAGGTGTGATAATTAACGAAGCTTCCGCTTACAGGATGGATGCAATGCCGTACGGCGGAGTTAAGGATTCAGGTAACACCCGCGAGGGCGTACGCTACGCTATCCACGAAATGACAGAAGAAAAGATATTGGTAATGTAAATCGAATCGCTGATTCGATTATTTTTCCCGAAACAGCGTTTCGGGTTACAGATGTAAACTCCCTTCACTTCAGGTCGCAAACCTTGTTTCTAAAAGAGGGTTGAGATCGATTCTTACCCAAACAATCTCTGTATCAGCCTGTTTTCAACACCGCAGAATTCGCAGTCAATTGGCTTAGCGGGAAACTCAGGTACTTTGTTATCGGCGCCGCAGGACATGCATTTGAATTGCTGCTGAACTTTTGTATTCTTGTGGCAGCTTTCGCAATGCACTTTGTATGAGCCTTCAGGGATATAAATTTCCGCTTTGCAGTGTTCACACTCTCCTGTTCTGCCGGCAGGGCGTTCGATATCAACATACTGCATACTGAATCCTGTCATCTTAAGGAATCTATCCTGGTCAGCATCTGTTAAATATGGAATCCATACCTGCACGAACATTGACATCTTCATTTTCATATGCACCTGCTCAGGGATAAGGTCATGCATAATGGCGTATTTCGGATTTTCATAGAACACTCTCATGCCATCTTTTGTCATATTTACAAAAAATTCCGCCAGCCTGAAAAAACCGGTACTTTCAACTTTGTTGCCTGTACCATCATTGTAATAAGTCAGCATCTGTTGCAGCCGCTGCTGTTCAACACCGTACTGCTGCCACTTAGGATCAAACCCGTATTCAGTGCTTGACTCAGCGCACACCTCAAGGTAATCTCTGTACTTATAACCATCATCTATCGATGGCGGAAGGTATGCAGGAAAAGTGCGGTAATAGTAATCCCAGAAATCTTTCTGCAGGCTGAAATACTGTTCCTTATCGCCCCGCTGCAGCGCAGCCTGTATTTTATTCATTAGCGCAATCTTGGTTGCCTGGTAATTCAGCGTTTTAACGGTTGATTCATTCCATTTATCCAGTCCCAAAGTATAGTCAATATCGGTAAAAGAACCGCAGTAATCGCACATAATGTAAGGCGATTTATACTCGTTTACTTTCGGCGCGCCACAGTTCACACAGGTAAATTTCTTAATTTTCATTAAATTCCTTAATTATTAAGTATTCTAAAAATTATGTTTAAACAATTTAAACACAATTTCTGAGATTTACAAAGAAAACTAAACTCATTTGTTTGGGAATTATGACTAATATCATTGTTTAAAGTTGTAAAAAAACGGTATTTTTGTATATGAAAACAGGGAATTTTATTGAATAACCTGAACCTATCAAACTAATAACACGCTAAGAAGGAGCATATCAATGGCAAAATCGTCATCAGTTATAAAAGATGTTATCGAAAAAGTCAAAATTAAAGATGCAGCTCAGCCCGAATTCCATCAGGCCGTAGAAGAAGTTCTTACTACCCTTGAACCAACCGTAGCAAAACATCCGGAATTTGTAAAAGCAAAAATATATGAAAGAATCGTTGTGCCGGACAGAGCAATTTTATTCCGTGTGCCATGGGTAGATGATGCAGGTGAAGTTCAGGTTAACCGCGGCTTCAGGGTTGAATTTAACAATGCAATCGGTCCTTACAAAGGCGGCTTAAGATTCCATCCATCAGTTAATTTAGGTATCTTAAAGTTCCTCGGATTCGAACAGATATTTAAGAACGCTTTAACCACACTCCCAATGGGCGGCGGTAAAGGCGGAAGTGATTTCGATCCAAAAGGAAAATCAGATGATGAAGTTATGAGATTCTGCTACGCTTTCATGAGAGAATTATTCAGACACATTGGACCCGACAGAGATGTGCCCGCTGGTGATATTGGTGTTGGCGGAAGAGAAATTGGTTTCTTGTACGGCTATTACAAAAAGATAGTTAATGAGCATACAGGCGTTTTAACAGGCAAAGGACTTGAATACGGCGGAAGCTTGATAAGACCCGAAGCAACAGGTTACGGAACAGTTTATTTTGCAGCAGAAATGCTTGCAGCTAACGGCAAAGACTTTAAAGGCAAACGCGTCGCAGTAAGCGGCTCCGGAAACGTATCACAGTACGCAATTGAAAAAGTTAACGACTTAGGCGGTATCCCGATCACATGTTCAGATTCAAACGGCACGATAGTTGATGAATCAGGTATTGATAGCGCAAAACTCGCATTCTTGTTAGATTTAAAGAACAACCGCCGCGGAAGAATAAAAGAATACGCTGATAAACATAAAGTAAAATATTACGAAGGCTTGAGTGTATGGCAGGTGATAAAAGAACACGGCTTAAAGGTTGATATAGCTTTACCGTGCGCAACACAGAACGAGCTTGACGAAAACCTTGCTAAAGGTTTGGTTGATGCCGGATGTTACTGCGTATCTGAAGGCGCTAATATGCCGAGTGATCTTGCAGCTATTAAGGTTTACCAGGATAACGGTTTCTTATACGGACCCGCAAAAGCTGCTAACGCAGGCGGCGTAGCTGTATCAGGACTTGAAATGAGTCAGAACAGCATGCGCTTAATGTGGAGCCGCGAAGAAGTTGACGCTAAACTTCTTGGTATCATGAAGAGCATTCACAAAACATGTTTGGATACAGCCGAAGCATACGGTAAGAAAGGCGATTACCTCACAGGCGCAAACATAGGCGGTTTCATTAAGGTTGCCAATGCAATGCTTGCTTATGGTATCGTATAACAATTAACAATTATCAATCAGCAATGAACAATAGGGCGCTTTCGGGCGCCCTTTTTTATTGAACCCGCCAGCTATCAGTTATCTTTTCAATTTTCTTTTTGATTCATATGGCTTGGTTTCGTCAAGCATTATCGCTTCCTGAATGATCTCATTAATTTCCCGGACAGGTATCTCCGACACTTTTTCAAATTCAATGCCGAAAACCTGTTTTCTCCCTTTGTTATCTAAAATTCCTTGATAATTTGAAAGTTCATTTCCTCTTACAAATGCAAATTCGATTTTACCATTTTTTAGCGGATTCAAATAACAGATCCAGCTTTTTCGATAATAAAAAGGTATTTTAAATCGAAGTTTGTCCGTCAGGTTTAACTCAGCTACTAATAATCTGTGTATATACAGCATTATTTTTCTTTGAGAGCCGTCAAAATCGTAAATATAATCTTCAACTTCTGTCATTTATCTTTATAGTTGTAATGTTGACCTCTATGGTTGCAAGTAACGTTTTCGGGCTTTGCGTTCGGGCGGGTTTCGGAGCACAAAACTGTCAACCAGCACTGAACTTGAATAGAAGCACAAAGCTCCATGTTTGCACGTCAGCCCGCCTGACGCAAAACCCGTGTTAGTGGCTGCCTTTCTTGTCGTCCGCATTAACTGTTCAGTTTTAGTTTCATCATTATGTCGGTCTGCTCGTCATTGCCCAATTTGAAAATATGTTTGTCAAACTCTACGAAACCGTTTTTCTTATAAAAGTTTATCGCTCTTGGATTTTCTTCCCAAACGCCTAACCAAATAAAGTCAGAATTTTTCAGTTTTGCCACTTCAATTGCTTTGTCATACAGAATTTGTCCAACACTCTTTCCGTGGAAGTCTTTCAAAACATAAATTCTTTCAATTTCAAGTCCTTTTTCGTCTTGAAGTTCAGTTTGTGATTGTCCAAAATTTAGTTTTAGGTAACCAATTACATTGTCGTTATGTGTCGCAAAATAAAACTCTGCGTTCTTGTCGTTAAGTTCAGTTGTCAATTTGTCGATAGAAAAACCTTCGTTTAAATATTTCGTCATATTGTCTTCGGTATTTCCTGTCGAAAAAGTTTCATAAAAAGTTTGTCTGCCAATTTTCTGTAATTGGTCAATGTCGTCAAGCGTTACTTTTTTTATTTCAATCTCAGTCATTTTCTATTTACTGTGTCGTTGTTTAAGGTTGCCACTAACGTTTTGGGGCTTTGCGTTGGTGGGCTTTTGAAACCGAAAACTGTCTGCCAGCACCAATGTTTATTAATTGCACAAATGTTTATTTTACCTCTGTCCGCCCACTAACGCAAAACCCGTGTTAGCGGTTCGTTGTTTTTTTCTGTTATATTAATGTTTTGATTATGTTCCATTCTTCTGCTGTCACACGAAAATTTGTCCCTTGTGGTTGACGAAATATACTCAACCCTTGCAGTCCTGGCGTTTTTAATATTGTTTCTTTTGTCAGAGGTGAATGAAGTAAGCTTTTTACAATCTTCATTTTCACTCTTGTTTTTTCACCTACTTTATCGGAAACGTCCGTCCAATATTTTTTTTCGGGTTCAGGTTCTAACATTAGAGTCGGGTCGGTCAGTATTTCAGTTATAGCATAAATTCCTGCTTCTTTGCCCGAAAGCCAAATCATACCAATGTGTCCTTTGCAGATTTCGGTCTTGTGTTGATTTACGAGCCAATGAATACTGTCACCAATTTCATCGTCCGCAAGCGCATTCATAATGTCATAACGCTGTGGATTTGCTTGAAATATCCAAATGTTGTCCGCAGAAGGAAGAACAGAAGCAGTCGAGGATTGTTGTTTTTGCTCTCTCTTTTGTGAATTGATAAACTGATAATTTACTTGGTCGGCAAGTTGATTAAGATAATTTATGCCTAATTCTTTACACTCAATACCGATTGTTTCAAGAAACTTTTTTCTTTCAGGTGGAATTATGTTAGCACACAAAACAAGTTCAACAAAACTGTCGGGACTTTCTGTTTTTAGAAGTCCGTAATACTCCATTACTTGTCCCGAAGCGTCACGAGAAAGAATGCCTCGCTTAACCTCTACAATTATTTTTCTGTTGTGCTTGTCTTCAAAAATTATGTCTGCGAAGCACTTGCCAAGTTTGATTTGTTGTCCAACAAGTCGGAAACCAGCATTTGGAAAAATGATGTCTGGATGTTGTGCAATTAAGTTTTCTATATCTTTTTCAAGCATGATTTGTTTGTGTTGTGTGTCGTCCTACAATGACCGCTAACTTCCAAATTTACGCATTGCGTCAATTTATTACTATGAAATATTCGTTAAACTCATTATATTTGTATGGTTATACGCATAATTTAAAATTTATGGATAAAAATCTCAATGAAGTATTGCTTCAATTTCAAAGCACTTTAAAAATACAACGTTACAGCCCTAACACAATAAAAAGTTATCTCAGCGCTATAAAACTACTCCTGTTTTCGCTTAATAAAGATCCACTCAATATAAATGAAGCCGATATAGAAAAATTTATTCAAAACAAAATTAAAAATGGGAAAATTTCAATTTCTTTCCAAAAACATCTATTGGGCGCAATAATTCTGTTTTATAAAGTAATATATAATAAAACATTTAGCATCAGGTATTTATATCCCAAAAGGCAAGAAACAAAAATACCATCAGTTTTATCTAAACAAGAAGTAAAAAAGATCATTGATTCAACCGATAATCTGAAACATAAAACAATATTATCAGTAATATATGCCTGCGGATTACGACTTAGTGAGTTGATAAATTTGAAAATTTCTGACATAGATTCAAAAAGAATGATAATTACAATCAGACAATCAAAAGGCAAAAAAGACAGGCAGGCAATGCTATCCGAAAATCTGCTGGTAAATCTGCGGCATTATTACAAAGTATATAAGCCAAAAAAATTTCTTATAGAGGGCCAATTATCTGATCAATACAGCTCCAGAAGTGTTCAGCAGCTTTTTAAGCTAGCATTATTAAGAGCAAATATAAAAAAACATGCAACCGTTCATACTTTAAGACACAGTTTTGCTACCCACTTACTTGAAAGCGGCACAGATATCAGGTACATTCAAGCTTTGTTAGGACACAATTCAGTTAAAACAACACAAATTTATACTCATGTTTCAGCATCTGATATTACCAAAATTAAAAGCCCTTTCGATTCAATTTAATTATCTTAAACAATATTTATAATAAACTAACAATAAACCATGGATCTAAAAAACGCGAAGGTTTTAGTCACCGGCGGAAGCCTGGGAATCGGTTACGCGGCAGCGAAAACACTTATTGATGCAGGCGCAAAGGTTGTGATCTGCGGCAGGGATGAAGCAAAGCTGGAAAAAGCTGCCAAAGAGATAGGGGCTATTCCGGTAAGAGCGGATGTAAGCAAAGAGGAAGATATTGTAACCTTAGTACGCGAAACAATTACAAAGCTGGGTGGATACAATGTGCTTATCAATAATGCCGCTTACGGATATTTCTCGCCGCTCACGGGAATTGATACCGAAAAGTTCAATCAGCAGCTTTTAACAAATATTACGGGCGCAATGATATGCGGCAGGGAATCTGCCAAATATTTCATAGAAAAAAGCTATGGCAATATCGTGAACATCGCATCAAGCGCGGGCACAGGCGGATTCGCAAA
>JBHEKV010000059.1:0-12643 GCA_041859235.1 Ignavibacteria bacterium
CCATCTGATCACTAAAAAAATCCGGTGGATATTAAAATGAAAACAAACAAATTTAATAATATAATTCAAAGAGGCAAATAAATTGAAAGTATCAGTAATAGGAGCAGGAAACGTAGGGGCGACCTGCGCGGAAGTTTTGGCGCATCACGAAATTGCTAACGAAGTTGTATTGCTTGATATCAAAGAGAACTTTGCTGAAGGCAAAGCGCTTGATATCTGGGAAACATCAGCAATTAATATGTACGATACCCGCGTAACAGGCACAACCAATGATTATTCCAAAACCGCAGGCTCAGAAGTTGTTGTAATAACTTCAGGGCTGCCAAGGAAACCCGGCATGAGCCGCGATGACCTGATCTCAGCAAACGCCAAGATCGTTAAATCAGTTACCGAGCAGGTTGTAAAATACTCCCCCGATGCGAAACTAATTGTTGTATCAAACCCGCTTGATGTTATGACATACTGCGCTTACATCAATTCCAAATTCCCCGCGAACAGGGTTTTCGGTATGGCGGGAATTCTTGATACCGGAAGGTATAAAGCATTCCTTGCTGATGAGCTTAACGTTTCACCAAAAGATATTTCAGCTGTATTAATGGGCGGCCACGGCGATACAATGGTTCCGTTACCCAGATACACAACAATCGGCGGAATTCCTGTTACTGAATTGATCGATAAATCCAAACTTGACGCGATTATTGACCGTGCCAAAAAAGGCGGCGGAGAGATCGTGAACTTGCTCGGTACTTCAGCCTGGTACGCACCCGGCTCAGCGGCTGCGCAGATGGTTGAAGCTATAATACGCGACCAGAAACGCGTATTCCCTGTATGCGCGCTCTTAAACGGTGAGTACGGACTTAAAAATATTTATTTGGGCGTTCCTGTAATATTAGGCAAAGGCGGAATTGAAAGAATCATTGAGCTTAAGCTGAATGATGATGAAATGAAGCTCGTAAATGAATCAGCAAAGGCTGTAAAAGAAGTTATGGATGTACTTGATAATCTGAAAGACTAATAATATGTTCATATTCATCCGATGACTTTAAGTCATCGGATGAATTAAGTTTCTCCAGAAATTTATCTCCTCACGTTTACTCTTTATCCTAATCCACTTTTTACCCGGGTATTAACTTCCGCTAATAAGCCTGTTGTACTTTGCGTTTTTTGATCCGTAAGTCTTTGAAGCGAACAGAACAATTGACTTTCGGGAAAATAATGAACCAAAACTTTCCCTGTTATTTTGCCATAAAGGCTTTTGTGTCATAACCCTGTATAATGAACGCTTTGTTACCCTATAAAGCATTTTAGCGTAAGGCACATCAAGCCAAATGATAGTATCAGCTCTGCCAATTGTCAGGTCCTGATTGCGTGAATAGTTGCCGTCGATAATCCATTCATCTATTCTTGTTACTTCATCTACCTTCGCTCGGAATTCCGCATTCTCTGATTCCTTCCAGTCTGGCCTCCAGAAAATACTATCAAGCTCATAATGCTTTATATTCAGTCTCTTCGATAACTTATCCGCAAAGGTCGTCTTCCCGCTTCCGTTGGCGCCTACTACTAATATTTTTTTGCCTAAGTTCATTCAAAAAATTGATACTACTTTAGATTAGATAAGATTTCAAATCCTCATCTTAACTTTTCGAAACTTAAAGCTATATAATCACGTTTGACGTTTGACGTTTCACGTTTCACTTTTGTTATTTATTCTTTATAACAATCGGTTCCTCAATCAACTCAGGCTTCGTGCCGTCTTCCGGAACTATATATGAACTCACATTTTCTCCGGCTTTGCGCATACGCCACTTTCGAGCCGCCTTTTGTATCTTAATGGGGAAAATGGTGAGCGTTCCTTCTTCATCTATATGCAGCCTCAGAAAATTTCTGAAATCCTGTACCCGCAGCGCTGAAAACGCTTCATTATCATGCCTTCCGAAAATGTTCATTGAAACAGTCAGGTAAATACCCATATTCAGGCAGCCAAAAAACCAGCCCAGCCCGAAAACAATGATTGGTATGAAAATGAATCCTGTATAAACATTTTCATTAAAAACACTGTTGTTGATATAAGTCGCGAAGAGTCCGATATAGGCAATACTGAAGAGATTCATAAAGAAATGTGTTAACCCGCCGATCCACTTATATACTTTTGAGTGCGTATCAGTAAAGAAAACAAAGCCTGCGGCTACCGCGCCAAGCCAAAGCGCTGCTACGGGATTCACCAGGAACGCCCTCAGCGTTTGGTCAAAAAATCCGCGCACGTTGTGCGCAAAATCAAAGTGAAATGTGGAGCTGACTATCCAAATTGTTATCAGGTACAAAGACCCTGTTACTATGCCGAATCCTGGATTTGTGAACGGGAAAAATAAATTCCGCCAGCCAAGGCGTTTTGAGGTCTTTTCATTGGGGTAATTTTTTTTAAGCTCAAACTCACGGGGTTTCTGTCCCGGCAATTGTTTTTCTTCGGTGAGCAGAGTAAAATCCGTCCCATGAGTTGGATGTATAAAAGCTCCGCCGCCGCCGGCTGTTATTTTTTGAACTTTAGCATCCGAATCCCTCGCGTCAAGCTCCTCATGCCTGCGGTAATGATGCAGATCACCCGTTAAAAATACTTTTACTTCAACGCCTTTGGGTTTTAGTATTTCTTCCTGCAGGTAAATAAGATCGCTTTCATCATACTCGCCGCCAAATTTTTTATACTTGTGCGCGTAGATCCAAACCGGTTCCGATATGCATAAAATAACCTTATCGCCTTCGCTCATATGACCTTCTGCAATTGCGCGGAAATAATCAAGCTGGGCAGTATCAATGTTTGAGTGCAGTTGTCCGTCAGATGCGAGCAGCCACCAGTCATTGGGCAATTTAAGCGCGAAGTAGCTGCGCTTCTGTCTGGAATACCAGCCGCCTGCGAATTTACGTGATCCAAGATCAGAACAAAACAGCCTTGTAAACGCTTCAAGACCGTCATACCAGTCATGGTTACCCGGAATAGCAAACACATGCGGCGGATGTTCGGGTTTATCATCACCAAATGCCTGTTCAAAAGGATTGATCAGCCGTTCCCTGTAACCCTGTTTTGATGGCGCGGGATAAACTTCATCGCCGCCAAAGACCAGTACTTCACCGCGTTTGGTATTGAATGAATTCTTCCCATCTGAAATTGTTAGCTCATTCTTAGAGGCATAATATGCCACACTGTATGTCGGATTCCATCCATCGCCTGTATCGGCAATAAAATCCAGCCACATTTCTTTTCGTTTGGAATCCTCATCGGGTTCAATTCTACCATTAACAATCTTATGGCGGCGCGTGTAATTGTAAAATGTGTTTTCGCTTGCGGCAAGCGCAAGCATAAGTCTGCGGTCTGACTGCTCACCGATGATTTTTGATATTATCGATTTATACGCCGTTCCCGCAAGCTGTTTTAAATTAAACCAGCTTACCGGCGGAAGAAGTTTTATGTTACCTATTTTATTGAACATTTTTCTTTCTTATTCCCGCATGCCTTGTTCCTAAGGCGAAGGCGGGAATCTAATAACATTGAAATTTTAAATGATGGAAAGGGTTTCTACTTTTACGATTGGAACTATTTATCACTCTAAAAAGATTTACGTAATCCTTACTTTTTATTCACAATCATCACAAACTCACTGCCGCCGCCATCAAGATGCTGATAAAAGAATTCATCCACCATCGCGCGGGCTATAAATACTCCCCTTCCGTGCAGGTCCAAAATGTTTTCAGCTTCCGTAGGGTCAGGCAGTTTCTGTATATCAAAACCATCACCTTCATCCATAATAACTATTTTCATCTTTTTATCATCATGCTCAACATACATTTTCACTTTCTTGTATGTATTTTCCTTATTGCCATGAACGATCGCGTTCATTGCAACTTCGGTTACTGCTATCATCATCCTGCAGTACTCCTCGTAGGGAAGCCCGAACTTGCTGTTAACCTTCATCATCAGGTCTTCAACAAGCTTGATGTTCTTTTTATCCGAGCTTATTTCAAGAAAGTGTTTTATCAAAATAAATTATAATTTCACAATAAAAACCTTTCAGGTCTTAAATACCCGAATGGTTTGTTTATTTATTAACTCAAAAATTCCAGCTTGCGTTCAGGTACACATTACCATTATCGCTGCCGGGGCTGCCATCGCCGTACCTGTAGTAATCATATGTACCCAGCAGCTCAATCACAGAATTGCGCTTCCATTCAGCCCGTATTTTCACAAACGGCCCCGAAGTGCGGACATAATTATCAAAAACCCGCTCACCGTTCAGGTAGTTGAATTTTCGCTGTTCAAACCACCTGTACCCCCCCGAAAATGTAATAAATTTATTAAAAAAATAATTCAATTCGGAATTAATAATTTTGTCCTCAAAATAGTTCACCGGGCGCTGCGTGAAGTCGTTCCAGTTCAGTTCTCCCCGTTCATACAGCTTTACCTCACCGTATATATCTGTGCCAAAGTGCCTCGAGAACCTTACAATCAGTGAATCCTTCAGATTCAGCTGTCTGAATGAATAACTTTTTACACTGGAAATTATATCCTGAAAATCATAAACTGTATAGTTAGCCAGCACACTAAACGTTCCTACATTGCGGAAATTATCAGAAGGTTCAAAATAACTCTTGCTTGTAAAGCGAATAACACGGTTCCAGTTATTGTTTGAGCTTTTCTGCGCGAGTATGTATACGGTATGATACAGGTTAACATCAAACGATGTTACCAGTATCAGGTTCCTTAAATTGTTGAAACGATGCGCAACATATACAAGGTACCCAAGTTCATCCCTGTCATCGTAGTTCAGGTCACTTTGCGTATCGTATTTAAGGATCGACGCGCTTCCGCTGAACTCAACCCTGTTCATTAAATTAATATTGTAATAAACGTTCCCGTTCAGCTTAAAAATAGAGGAATGATTATTCTTTGTCGCTTCATTATTTTCAATGATATTAACAAAATTGCTGTTTATCCTTCCCGGGTTCATAAGGAAATGCTTCTCATCACGCTCTCTATAATATGCCTTTATCTGGTAATCCAGCTTTCTGAACTGAAAGTTCAGCGCGATATCACCTGCAAAGCTAAGCTCCTGTATATCGGTATCATAAATACTTGGCTGAGTGTTTGTTGTAATGGGTACGTATGTGTTCTCTTTTGTGATCCTGCGGTAATCCGGGTTAAGATTAAAAACTACAGCTGCATTATCTGATATGGTATAATCAAATCTGTTGTAAAATCTAAAAATATTCTCAACCCGTTTTTCGATGTTGTTCCTTATGCCAAATTGCTGAACAGATAAATTATCCGCAGGGAAATAAAAATCCTTTCGTATCCTGGAAAATGTTCCGTCAAATTCATTGCGGGCAAGGTTATCTTCAAAAGGTTTTTCAAAATATATCCTGCTGTAAACAAGGCTTTTTTTACGTGGATCAAGTGATTCATAACCCAGCCTTAACTGGCCGTCAACAAGGAAATCGGAGAGATTGAGATTATAGATATTGAAGTCACCCGAAAAACTTGGCCCTTTGTTAAGCTCATCATACTGGCTTTCAACTTTGTATCCGGCGTTAAGGGTTGAGTATATCTGGGAGCCGTTCACAACATCATCATAAAGCGCGCTCAAATAACCCATATTTGATGATGAACCCTTAAGCTGGAATGTCCTGTCATCACTAAAGAACTGCCCGAAATAATTAGCTGAAACATTTAAAGAGCTGCTTACGGCGTATCCGCCGGTAATTTTTATGTTATCAAAATCACGGTAAAGGTTTTCATTCAGTTTGGTTACAGATGAAGAGTAATAGTTCTTGACAAATACATTGAACCGTTTATGTTTTTTGTAAAAATTGAATCTCGAGATCAATGCAGCGGTATTTTTGTTGTTATCAAAATATGTAATGAGGAAGTTGCGTGTAATATTTGAATCGATGAAGGTCTGCACATCGGTAAAATCACTCTGTGCCAGTACAAAGTACGGGATAAGCATAAAGAGGGCAGCCCATTTGTGATATTTTGCGGTCAATTATGATGATGATAAATTCTTGTACAGCCCTGAAAGTTTATCATTTATATCAGCCGGTACGCTGTGCAGGCTCATCAGTTCTTCCAGTTCCCTCGGATTATCCTGATTCACTTTACCGTCAAATCCAATCTTACCCTTGTTAATGATGATCACCCTGCTGCAGAGCTTTTCAGCGCTATCAACCAGGTGAGTTGAATAAAAAAAAGTCTTACCGCGCAATGTCAGATCTTTCACAAGATTCCTGATAACAAGCGTTGTGTTGTAATCAATGCCGCTCAGCGGCTCATCCCATATGATCACTTCAGGGTCATGGATAAGTGATGAAATGATAAGTACTTTCTGACGCATACCTTTAGAAAAAGTATGCATTGGAGTGTTCACTTCTTCTTTCAGGTCAAATATTTCCATAAACCCGTAAATCCGCTGCACATAAACATCTTTTGGCAGGTCATACATCCTGCAGACAAACTCAAGGAAATCAAATGGCGAGAGCGACAGGAACAGCGCTCCCGTTTCCGGCACGTAGCCTATCATTTTTTTTACTGTCACAGGGTCATCTTTAACACTGAAACCGTTTACAAACACACTGCCTGATGTTGCTTCAAGCATACCGCACATTATGCGGATAGTTGTGCTTTTTCCCGCGCCGTTTGAGCCCAAATAACCGCATACTTCGCCTGGTTCAATGGCAAATGAAATACCATCAAGCGCTTTAACATCACCTGAATATATTTTTACAAGATTTTCAGCAACTATCATTTACTGTTTTTGGATTTTAATTGTTTTTCCTGCAGCGCTTTTAATATTCTTCTGTAATTCACCCTTGAAACAAAGGGACTCTCACTATCTGCAAACCTGTATAATACATCAGGGTTCTTGGTTATGCCGATTCTTTTTGTCTTTACTATCTTATGCTTTTTTGCAGCCAGCGGATCTGCGATATATATCTCGTTTCCCAGCAGTGATGCTCCGTTCAGCACGCCTGTTATTTCCATTGCCTGCGTAAGTTTGCCCGGACCCGAGCAAAGCTCATATATATTATCAATTCCGCGATTCTTCTTCATTGTTTCAATTCCTTCCGCAGGCTCAATTGCCCGTATCAGCACTGCATGCGCAACTCCGGCTCTGCCTATCACCGCGTTTATGCAATAATGATTGCCGTATGTAAAATAAACATAAGCTGTACCGCCCGGACCAAACATATGCTCATTGCGTTTTGTTTTGCCATTGTATGAATGTGACGCCGCATCTCTATCCCCAAGGTAGGCTTCCGTTTCAACTATAATACCGGAATATATTTTACTACCCTTTTTCCTTACCAGAACTTTGCCTATCAATTCCTTCGCAGCTTTCAAACATGACTGCATATAAAAATCTTCGTTTAACTTTTTTGCTATCAACTATAAACTTACAATTCTCAATTATCAACTGTCAACTATAAACTATAAACTATCAAATAGTCCGTTCTCAATCTTCCCCTTAGTTTTCTTTTTTGTTATTCCCAAATGCTCATATGCCAGATCAGTTGCTTCTCTTCCGCGCGAAGTACGCCTGATAAATCCTTCCAGCACAAGGAAAGGCTCATACACTTCTTCAATTGTTCCGGGCTCTTCGCCAACTGAAACCGCAATTGAATTCAGTCCGACCGGTCCCCCGTTATATGTATCAATAATGGTCATGAGAATCTTTTTATCCAGTTCATCAAGTCCAAGGTGATCAATTTCCCAGTTATCAAGGCTCTCACCCGCAATATCAGCGGTAATGACACCTTTGTTCTTAACTATTGCCAGATCACGTGTAAGTTTCAGCAGGCGGTTAGCAATCCTCGGGGTTCCCCTCGAGCGCTTCGCGATAATCATCGCGCCTTCATCTTCAATTCTTATTTTCAGTATTCCCGCTGAGCGGTTTACAATATCGGCAAGCTCATCAACATTATAATACTTCAGGCGGCAGCGGATGCCAAACCTATCCAGAAGCGGCGCGCTTAATAAACCGGCCCGTGTTGTAGAGCCTATTAATGTAAACTTCTCCAGCTGCAGGCTGACACTCCTGGCGCCAGGACCCTGGTCTATAATTATATCCAGCTTATAATCTTCCATTGCTGAATACAAATACTCTTCAATTACTTTTGGTATGCGGTGAATTTCATCTATGAAAAGGATATCTCTTGCTTCAAGTTTTGTAAGCATGCCGGCAATATCACCGGGTTTTTCCAGCACCGGACCCGAAGTTGTAATGATACGTGAGCCCATTTCTGCAGCAATAATATATGCAAGTGTGGTTTTGCCAAGTCCCGGTGGACCCGTAAATAAAACGTGGTCAAGTGAATCAGAGCGTTTCCTTGAGCTGGCTATAGATACCCCTACATTATTCTTAATTTTTTCCTGCCCCACAAAATCACCAAATGTATGCGGGCGCAGCTCATTAAGCATTTCCCTGTCTTCGCTCAATGCTTCGGGGTTGATCTTTCCTGAATCACGTTTAGCCATTTATTATTTCTCTGCTTCTATTGTTTTTATCGCAACCAGATGCCAGGTGACTCCCGCTGCGATCGCACCAAGAAGTATCCTTATATAAAGATTATCTGTGAGAAAAAGTACTGATACTGATATGCCTGCAAGTAAAAATGCGATCGAAAATATTTTTGAGCCTAGGGTCATGCCGCCTTTTGTGCGGTAGTTTGAAAGATACCTTCCGAATATCCTGTTATTATGAAGCCAGCGGTGGAACCGCTCTGAGCTGCGGGCGAAACACCAGGCGGCGAGAATAAAAAATATTGTAGTTGGAAGCAGGGGCAGAAACATTCCTAGTATACCTATTCCGACAAGAACAAATCCCCCAATCAGGAACACCCATCGCAATACAGGATTCCTGTGTATGAGAATTTCTTCGTTTAAGCTGTTATTTTGCGGATTTTTTGACATAATATTTCCAAATTTGAGGAAATAATATGATTTTAAAAAGTGAAATTTATCTCCGCGAATTTCAGAAAATTTTACACGTGAGGCTGAAGATCGATCATTAAAAATGAAAAAACCGCAGAAATTT
Organism: Ignavibacteria bacterium; assembly: GCA_041859235.1. GTDB lineage: Bacteria > Bacteroidota > Ignavibacteria > Tepidaquicellales > OLB5 > OLB5. The sequence goes on from JBHEKV010000059.1 coordinate 9,081, forward strand.
ATCTTCTGCGGTTTTATTGAGTAACTTAATTCTTTTTTTCTTAGTTACTTATTTCCATTATTTTATTCTCTTGAACTCTATCCTTCTGTTCTTGAGCATATTTTCAGGTGAATCATTCGGAGCTATGGGTTTATCTTCACCAAAGCCTACAGTCGTGATACGGTTTCCGTCAATACCTTTTGCAACAAGCCAGCTCTTTACAGAATTAGCGCGTGCTTCTGAAAGGCTCTGGTTGCTGGAGTTTGAACCGCGGCTATCGGTATGACCGGAAATTTCAACTTCTATTTTCGGATTATTGATGAGAGTGTTATATGCTTTCATCAGCTTCTCTTCGGAATCAGGTGTTATATTCGCGCTGTTGGTCTCAAAGTTGATTCCTTCAAGTATTATTACCTGGCCAACTTCCATCTCTTCTTTCACAACATCATCAGCCGGATTCAATGGATCTGTGCCTCTTCTTACTTCCGTGCCGTCATCAACACTGCCGTTATCCGTATCTGCCTTCAGCGGATTTGTTTTGTACTTAACAGCTTCATCGCCGTCACCAAGAGTATCTCCGTCAGTATCAGTTTTAAGCGGATCTGTTTTGAAATCATTCACTTCCTGTCCGTCACCAAGACCGTCTCCGTCTGTATCCTGAAGCAGCGGATTTGTCATATACGATGTAACTTCCGCGCCATCGCGAAGGCCGTCACCGTCAGTATCAGGGTTAGTCGGCTTCGTCAGATACTTCTTAACTTCATCGCCGTCTGTTAAAGCGTCGCCGTCTGAATCAGGATTCTTAGGATCGGTGTAATATGTTTTTACCTCTTCACCGTCTTTAAGTCCGTCGCCGTCTGTATCGGGATTTTCAGGGTCAGTGCCGTAAACATCTTCTTCGTCCTCATCATAAAGTCCGTCACGGTCGCTGTCGGTTTTGCCGCCTTTGCCTGTTACTGTAATACCCAGGCCGTAATTAAACCAGCCGTCTTTGGGTGAACCAACTATCAGGTTATTTACTTTATCGCTTAAAGTTGTTGCCGCGCCAACACTAAGATCAAGCAGCACCTGTTTACTGAGTTTAATTTCAAGGCCAATACCGGCAGGAAAGTAACCAACCCAGCCATCAAGCTCAGTTGAGTCATACCTTGCAACGTATGAAGTGTATTCCGGCTGTTTTTTAAGTTTATGGTTTACTATACCGCCGCCGATATACATATATGGATTAACATGTTTCATTTTGGGAGCAAAAGGCTCAATGCGCAGCCTTACATCTATGGGAATTAAGTCAACTTCAAGCTCTTTATCTCCCCCGTTTATCTGGTCTTTTTGTTTCCACTTCATGAAACCGCCGCCGAGTTCTACATCAAAATATTTTCCAAGCTCTATGGCAAGATAACCCCTGCCAAAGAATGATGATAAGTTCGCCTTCAGTTCACCGCTTGGTGATATTACGTTGTACTGTACGCCGCCTTTAACCTTATAATCTTTGAACTGGGAATACGAAATGCCGCTCAAAACGAAAATTAGCAGTAAAACAGTAAGTTTTTTCATTTTTTTGACCCTTTTCTAAAAAGCAATTTATGGATGGATATGCGAAATTAACCATATTGAAACAATTTGTCAACTATCAATAGCTATTGCGGTAAGGAAAAATTTTTGCACTAAATACATTTGTAATTGCCTGTACTGTTAACCTGCCATACAACCCCGATATTAACCCCTAAAAGCCTTTATTAAGTTAGTGATAATATGTAAATTTGAAATACTTAATACACTCAATTAATTTTCTTATGGTTTCTAAAGAAACAGCATTTCAGAAAATTTCGCAGTTAGTTGAAAGATTTTCAGAGCAGATCGGCTCTTACAAACATTCAGATTACAACGAAACACTCACACGCAGGGATTTTATTGACCCGTTCTTTAAAGCCCTTGGGTGGGATATGGATAATGAAGAGGGCAATGCCGAAGCTTACCGCGAAGTAATACACGAAGATAAAATTAAGATCGGCAGCGCAACCAAAGCACCTGATTATTCTTTCAGATTAGCCGGTGGTAAACGGCTCTTTTTTGTTGAGGCGAAAAAACCAAGTGTATTTGTAAAAGAAGAAATACCGCCGGCTTACCAGATAAGGCGTTACGGGTGGTCAGCTAAACTGCCAATATCAATTGTAACTGATTTTGAAGAGTTCGCAATTTATGACTGTACTAAAAAACCCAAAGCAACCGATAAAGCCTCTACTGCAAGAATAAAATACCTGAATTACAAAGAATACATTACTGAATTTGATTTCCTGTGGGATACATTTTCAAAAGAGCGTGTATTAAAAGGAAGCTTTGATAAATTTGTAACTAGCGATACAGGCAAAAAAGGCACGGCAACAGTTGATAAGGAGTTCCTTGAATCACTCAACGAGTGGCGCAAAATGCTTGCGGAATCTATAAGCATAAATAACATTAAACTGAACGAAGACCAGCTTAATTTCGCCGTTCAGCAAACACTTGATAGGATCATTTTCTTAAGAATATGCGAAGATCGTGGAGTTGAACCGTATGAAAAACTAAAGTATTGTTTAAATTCCCCTCTTGAGAGGGGTACGCCGAAGGCGGGGGGTGTGTACAGCAATCTCTTCCAGTACTTTGAAGAAGCCGATAAAAAATACAATTCAGGCCTATTTGATCTTAAGAAAGATGAAGTATCGCATAAACTTAGTATTGAGAACAAGGTACTTAAGAAAATAATTGAAGAGCTTTATTACCCGGTTTCACCTTATGAGTTTTCAGTTCTTTCAGTTGAAATTCTGGGCTCAGCATATGAGCAATTCTTAGGAAAAGTAATAAGGCTTACTCCAAGCCATAAGGCAAAGATAGAAGAAAAGCCTGAAGTAAGAAAAGCGGGCGGCGTTTATTACACACCGCAATACATTGTAGATTACATTGTAAAAAACACAGTTGGCAAACTGGTTGAAGGCAAAACGCCAAAAGAAGTAGAAAAAATAAAAATTGTCGATCCTGCCTGCGGCAGCGGAAGTTTTTTAATTGGCGCATATCAATATTTGCTGGACTGGCATTTGAGCTATTACATGCAGGGTTCAGACCCCCTCGGCCCCGCTAAAGCGGTGCCACTCCCCCTTGGTAAGGGGGAGACATTATCAGGTCAAAAAGATAATATCTCAAAAGTCCCCTCCTTACCAAGGAGGGGATTTAGGCCGAAGGACTGGCGTTCGACACGTGGAGGTCTTAACAACCCATTAACGCCGGATGGCAGATTAACAACTGCTGAAAAGAAAAAAATACTGATAAACAACATATACGGTGTTGATATTGATACACAGGCTGTAGAAGTTACAAAGCTAAGCCTGCTGTTAAAATGTATGGAAGGTGAAACACTTGCATCCGTACAGCAAACAATGAGCTTTATGCATGAGCGTATTTTACCCACACTTGAAAACAACATTAAGAGCGGTAATTCACTGATTGATCTGGATTTTTATGAAGGTGAGCTTGAATTTGCAGGTACAGAAAGGAAAATTAAGCCATTCAACTGGCAAGCTGCATTCCCCGAAGTATTCCGTCTCCCCCTT
>JBHEKV010000097.1:0-6542 GCA_041859235.1 Ignavibacteria bacterium
CATCGTTTAAAATTACATCAACTTCTACTGTGGGGTTACCTCTAGAATCGAGGATTTCCCTTGCTTTGATTTGTGTTATTTTTGGCATTTTTTGGCAAAATTAAACACAAATATAACATATAATTATAGGCAGAACAATTCAGAATTTATTGCCTTTTCGAAAACCTGACCCGATTTGCAGTTGAGCATTACTTTCAGTAAAGAATAAATTTCATAATAGCATTGACAATCTATATTTTATTACATACATTTGTGTATGTATGTAAATAATCACTGCAAATTTGAGAAGAACTAAAGAAGAATCCGAAGAAACAAAAGAAAGAATCATAGAGGCTGCTTTGTACATTTTTCTTGAAAAGGGGTTTTCCGAAACAAGTATTGAAGATATTGTAAAGCCTCTGAATCTTACAAGGGGCGCATTTTACTGGCACTTCAAAGATAAAGATGAAGTGTTCAAAAGTATTATCCAAAAAGAGCATTCACAAAGATTGGAATCGCTGAATTCCATTCGCTTTGAAAGCCCCGACGAGAAAACTCAGTTTAAGCAGGTAATGGCAAACATTATCGATACATTCTATGACAATGAAAGATTCAGAAGTTTTATAAAATTAAGGTGGTTCAGGGTTGAACAGGATCCGTATAAATTCTCCGTTCCGGTAACAGAAGAGATGAACACAGCAACACAATCAATAATTATCGGCATAGTTGAATCCGCGGAAAAGAAAGGAATGCTGGCCGGCGGAGCGACGCCTCTTGAAATAAAATCACACCTGATCGCTTTGACAAACGGAATCTTCCGGTTGTATTTTGTACTTCCCGAATTCTACTCAGTTAAAGAAAATATATCAAATCTGATAAGCAACTATATAGATCTATTATTCAAAGAATGAGATAAAACATAAAAATGAAATTCCATTCAGCTTCAGCCCTCCTGATTCTGCTAATAACTTCAATTTCATATTCACAAGGTGGTTGGGTTAAGATCACCGATCCCCAAAATGCTGTTTCTAATTACTCAACTATCTTTCCTTATGCGGGAGCATCGTTTGCAGATATAAACGATGATAATCTTCTTGATATTCACGCGGCTCCAAGGGTAATTTTCATAAACCAGGGGAACGGAAATTTTACCAGGGCAACAGATCTAAGTTTTATACCTATTGTTGGTATCGCAGGCAGCAGCTGGGCTGATCTTGATAATGACGGGGATAATGACTGTGTTGTTTCCTGCACACCAACCCGTGTATTTATAAATAATGGAACCGGGCTATTTTCAAATGCTACGCACCTTTTCCCGGGTCTCTCCGCATATGGTTCATGGGCCTGCGCTATAGGTGATTATAATGAGGACCGTATGCCCGATGTATTTTTGACACATGCAGAATTGTTTCACCCGGGTTCACAGGAAGAACCATGCAGATTCTACTACCAGCCTGATACGGTTTTGGGAACGTACAAACAGGTAACGGGATACCCGTTCCTGCAGGACTTAAGCAGTTATACAAATCCCTATTGGAGCGATTACGATCAGGATGGTGACATGGATCTTTTCGTAGCAAGCGGTCCCGTAGACGGGATCGGGGCACCTGACCCTTGTTATAAAAACATGAAAATTGAACTAGGAATTGACACACTTTATCCAATGACAACCGAACTCTTCGCTCAACAAAATCAGGACGGACAATGCTATAATTTCATCGACTATGATAACGATGGTGATTTGGACCTTTGTATTACTAATTATTACAGCATAGCAACAAGATTATACCGGAATGATAACGGGATTTATATACAACTCAGTACTCCGTTTACAACCGCTACCACAAACATTGCGAACTGCTGGGGTGACTATGATAATGACTGCGACCTTGATGTTATTATCACGAATGACAATGCGCCAACCAGATATTTCAGGAATGATGGCGGAACATTCATTTATCTGCCAGGCGGTCTTTCAACTCCTACAGCCACAAACGGCGCAGTAAACGGTGATTATGATAATGATGGCGATTTGGATGTATTCTTTAATGGACTGGGCAATAACGGAAATAATTCTTCAGTAGGTTTATTCAGGAATGATACCGCAGCCGGTAACAGGAAATGGGTGAACATTAAATTAACCGGAACCTTTTCTAACAGGTCCGCTTTGGGAGCAATGATCCGTATTAAATCCACAATAAACGGTGCGCCGGTTTGGCAGATGAGAGAAGTTAACGCTCAAAACTCTTTCCAGGGTCAAAATGACCTGAGGGTTCACTTTGGAATTGGTGATGCACAATTGATAGATTCATTAATTATTAAATGGCCAAAAGGATTAACAGAGATCTTTACCGGGATTAATCCGAATAAATTTTACAATGCAGTTGAAGGTCAGGGAATCAACGAAATTGTAATTGGCATTACTCAAACAAACATCCAGATACCCGGAGAATTTAAATTATTTCAGAATTACCCAAATCCGTTCAATCCAGTGACAAAAATTATGTTCAGTGTACCTAACACCGGCAATAAAAATGAAATTTCAGAAATTGCAGTTTATGATGTTTTGGGGAAAAAGTTATCAACACTGTTAAACAGTAATTTAAATCCCGGAACTTATGAACTTGAATGGAATGCGGAAAATTATCCGAGCGGCGTATATTTTTACAGGTTAAATGCCGGGAAATATTCAGAAACCAAAAAAATGATATTGATAAAATAGCAAACAAAATTCACAACAAAACTAAATGATAAAAGAACTAATGCTGTTTATCGCCCTCAGCTGCGTTACATATTCTCAATTTGATGATAAACCAAGTGTTATCTTCATACCGCAGCAAATGAATAATTCACCAATTGTATCAGGAAGTACTGTTACACTAACCAATGGTTTTGATAATATATTTCTCGGTATTGACTTCGGGGAGGCATATGTTGTCACTAATCCGCGTGACCCGCTTAACAGTATATGCGCATATAACATAAATAGTTTATACTACACCATTGATGGTTTTAACTGGATAAACAATACGCCTGTATTTGCAGGTTACAATATTCTGGGCGATCCTGTCATGACCTATGATAGTCTTGGCAACTGTATATATGCTCTGCTTTATCAGAACGGATCAACGTATGGTACAGCGGTAATGAAAACCACAAACAAAGGTGTAAACTGGATTGGACCTTATAACGTATACAGCACTACTGCCGGACTGGTAGATAAAGAATGGATAACGGCCGATCAGACAGCTGGCCCCTACAGCAATAATCTTTATTTGGGCTGGAGGCAATATGGCACAGGAGGTATGAGATTTGTAAAAAGCACAAACGGCGGAGTGAACTGGTCCGCGCCAATGACAATTAACGGTACACAAAACGCATTTATTACGGTCGGTCCGAACGGAAATACGCCCGGAGGAAGCGTTTACTTCGGCGCGACAAATAATAACACAATTGTCGTCTCCCGATCAACTGATGGAGGCGAAACATTTTTGCCGCAGGTTTTGGCAGCTGCTGTTGATCCTCCGGGTATCCCATGCGCAGGCAGAAGAACAGTTAAAGACTGTATCAGAATGAATCATATACCAAGTTTTGCAGTTGATAATGGCTATACGGAAACAAGAGGAAATATCTACGCTGTTTATTGCGGTAACCCGGCAGGTCCGGATAACTGTGACATTTTCCTTATCCGTTCTACAGATTACGGATTGACATGGTCAGCAGGTTTGAGAGTAAATGACGATAATACAACCACAGACCAGTGGCTGCCGGCAATTACGGTAGATAACAACTCCGGAAGAGTTTTCATTTCGTGGTATGATTCACGGGTCGACCCGGGGAATAATCTTTTGACAAGAATATACGGTGCCGTTTCAACCAACGGCGGAGCAAGCTTTGAGCCGAATGTAAATATTTCTGATGTATCATTTAATCCGAACCTGATGGCGCTTTCACTGCCGGGAGGTGAAAAATACATTGGAGATTATTACGGAAATTCGGCAATTGGAAATACAAGTTACAACGTATGGGCAGATGGGCGCAATAACAATTTAAGCAGTTTCGCAGGATATTACCCTGATTTTGCAATGACCATTTTTCCTTCACAAAGAAGTATTAACACCGGAGACAGTACAACATACTCCATTGCTATTCCTGCAGTAAAAGGTCCTTTTGATGAATCCGTCAGGTTTACTGCTGTAATTGATACCTTGCCAATGAGCGGTTCAATTGATATCTCATTTAATGGGGGGATGGATTCTATATCTGCCTTTCCGGATTCGGTAAATATGTTGGTTAAAACAACCGGCAATGTTCCTAACGGAGTTTACAGTATTACTATTAAAGGAACAGGAATAGTATCAGGCGCACCTGTACATATCAGAAGAGCAGAGCTTTATATAGGAATTCCAATCGGTATTTCGGTACCATTAACAGAGATTCCAAAGAAATTTGATCTGTATCAAAACTATCCTAATCCTTTTAACCCAACAGCTAAAATAGGATTCAGTATTCCTGAAAGCGGTATCACGTCATTAAAGATATATGATATCACAGGAAGTGAAATTGCCTCCGTGGTAAATGAGTATCTGAAGGCCGGTACATATGAATACGTTTTTGATGCTGCTGAACTTCCCAGCGGAATTTATCTATATACTTTAACCTCAGGGAATTTTACAAAAACGAAAAAAATGATCTGTTTAAAATAAACAATAAATTATAATATCCGATGAGATCAAAATTCTTTGAATCAATAACTCCATTAAAAACATTAATAATCATGATCGTATTGATCTTCAGTCTATTTAACTGCGAGTCACAAAATAAACTTATCAGCCGGCAGGATGTATTGAGAATGCACAATGACCCAGGCCAGCTTTTCATAGAAGCTGTCAGAAGTGAATCAAAGGAAGACAGGTTATCCATCATCAGGGATATCTTTTCTTCCGAATCCCTTAAAGATCCCGGGGAAGAAAGGTTATTGAGTCTATTTGAAGGCTTAAAGAAGACATTAGGAGAAACGGAGTATCACAGCAGTGAAATTACCGAAACTCAATTGGGTGACGGAACAATTAGAAGCATAATGCATATTTTTACGGCAGCAAAAGGCAGTAAAATGTGGAATGATATCCAGCTGCAGCTTGACCCCAAAGAAAAAGGAAAGATCCTTAAGCTGGTTTTTATTGCAGAAGTAACCGAACCGGTTTACCTGCCAAACGGTTCAATAGAGCAGCAGCAGACTATTGAGTGGCTTAACAATTACTTTGCAAAATTGCAGAATGACAATGCATTTTACGGAAGTATTATCATTACTAAGGGAGATAAAATTCTTTTGGAAAAATATGCGGGGTATTCAAATCCCGTTAAAAATTACAATTTAGATGCAAACACCCTTATAAATATGGCATCAGGCGGTAAAATGTTCACTGCAATTGCAATTGCACAGCTTGTTGAAAAAGGGTTGTTAAAATACAGTGATGAAATCTCCGGTTTCTTCCCGGGTTTTGAAGATAAAGAAAAGTTAAATAAGATTACGGTGCATCATTTGCTTACCCACACTTCCGGAATAGCGGAATACTGGACTGAAAGCAATAGAAATATCATTTCGAATCTTTCTTCGCCATCAGAATATCTTCCTTTGATATACAAAGAAGGATTTTTGTTTGAACCTGAATCAAAATTCGGTTATTCAAACTCAAATTACATTCTGCTTGGGTTGATTATCGAGGAAATTACCGGTCTTACTTTCTATGAATATGTAAAAAACTACATACTCTCACCGGCAGGAATGAATTCAACAGATTACTACTTTCACGGGACTGATGAACGGCCACTTGCCATACCTCTTGAAAAAAGCACTGATGGATGGAAGGAAATCTACACAACAAAAAGTAATTCACGCGGCACATCTGCCGGCGGATGTTATACAACCCTTTACGATATGATAAAATTTTCATCAGCTCTGAAAAACAATGTTCTTGTTTCACACAAAGAACTTGATAACATGACTAGAGATAAAGTGTACGGATTAAAGGACGCAATTGGTTACGGCTATGGATTTGAAATATCTAAGTACGGCAAAAATGGATTATCTTTCGGACATGGGGGAATTTCCCGCGGAGTAAATTTTGAATACCGTTACTTCCCTGAATTTGATATAACATTGGTTATTAGCTGCAATCAGGATAACGGGGCTTTTGATGATCTGAAAAAAAATACAATCAAACTGATTACCGGAGAACGGTAGTCACTGAAAATAAATCTTCTATGATAATAATTGCAATATACCGTCCGGATAGACGGTATATTTGCCATTTCTACATTCTTCTACATTAAGCCAGTAAGCTTTGCACCAAATATCTCCTTCAGTTACATTTATATCTTCCTTTTCATATAAAGACTTATCTGTGAATTCAGCATCATATACCATCACTATTTCATGACCGGCTTTGCCTTCATATGTAAAAATATTTTCGACTGTCGTAATGTACTTCAGATTCGTAATTTCCTGTTTAGTTTCTTCAAGTATTTCGCGCTTCAAAGCATCAATGCTTCGTTCTCCAAAC